>JAITWD010000112.1 GCA_031285465.1 Lachnospiraceae bacterium | reverse complement strand
CGACCGCCGCCATCCGCTCCAGATAATCGCGGACAAATTCTGCTTTCACCCGTAGATTAATAAAACCCGGTGCTACCGCTTCTGCCAGTGAAAAAATCGAATCCGACACCTGCAACCGCTCCGCTACCGCCTGCGCAATCTTAAGCGGTGCCACCCGATATTCTTTGGCGCCTGCCATCGCCCCGTTACACTGGTACTCACATAGATCGGGACGGTTAGAGACGGTTACCTTACCCAGCTCCTCTCTATAACCTGCCGCCACAAAAGCCTGTTTAATTTCTACCGCAATTTCATCCAAAAACTTGTTCATAACCTGACCGCCTCCCTGTTCTTATCCATAAAAAATTCCGTTAAATTTATCGTAAAATAATGCTAAATTTATCTATAAATATCACAAACCTTATCGGTAAAATAACGCCAAATATAACCCGCCCCTTAGATTAACTCCATTAAATACAATCCGACCCGGTTCTGGATCAACTCGGCCACCGCTTTTTTAGTTTTCTGACCGGTAAAATAACTGTCCACTTCTTCCATGATTATCGTCTCTATGCTTTTACTATAGTCAAGGATTACCTGGGCACTGGTAATAATCTCCATAAACTCCGCCACTTGATCATCGGTTGCCTGATAGGTCTCCGCCCAAATATTATCAAACATTCCGATAGCCGATTCCGGATGGATATTCCCTGCCTCATCAATGCCGACTTGTTGCCCTTCCAATTGCGCCTGGCAGATCTGTTCAATGACCGAGCGTCTGACCGGCAAGGCATTTCCGTCACGATACCGCTGTTGAAAATCCTCCGATAAAAGAAAACGGAAAAATTCCCAAACCCCCTCCTTATTCTGTGAGTTCGTGTGCATCCCAAAATCATCTGTGGAGGTCACCAAATGACCATTACCGTTAGCGGTCGGATAGCCAATGATGACTCCGTCACCTTCAAATAACCGCTCTGCCTCCATTATCCGAAACGCATCGTTGACCAGATACTGTGCCCGGATATATCCTCCGTCGGTCACGACTGTGGTTGCTCTACCCGATTGCGATGGATTGCCACTAATTGCTACATATTCCAGTAGCCGGATAAATTCCTCATTATTAAAATAACACACCCCGGCATCCCAATCAATAAACCGGTTCATATTGGGACGCAGCAATATCCCCAGGATGTATTCACAGCTCGCCCCTTCAAATAGCGGTGTATCGGGATGTTCCTGTGCAAAATCCAAAAATCCTTCCAGATCCCAACCGGTCATCCCCCCTAATAATGCCTCCTTGCCGACCATTGTATTGACATAAAAGCTACTCATAATGCCATATGAACGACCGTCTCTTTCATGGATCGCCAAAATATTTTCCAAATAATCGTCCGGCTGGAATGCACTATCCTGCTCCATATACGGGCTGATATCTGCCAATATCCCCTGACCGATCAACTCCTCCATATCAAAGGGCAAAAGATCAATAATGTCCGGCGGTCTATCACCGACCAACTCGGCATTCATCCGCAATTCTCCCGCAATAATGTCCTCTTCGCCATAGTTGGTGATCACCACCTGGTAAGAGGAATCGGTCTGATTAAATTGCGCCACCGCCTCTCTGATCGCCGGACCACCAAATAGGGTTCCCAGCACCAGCACCTCTTTATCGGCATCAAGCACCTCTTTATCGGCATCAAGCACCTCTGCCAACACATCGGGTGACGGTGCCTGCGCTTCCAGATACTCTGCCGGTATTCCCTGCCCGCACCCCCCCGACAATAATGTGTCCAGTAACAGACCGATCCAGACCCACCGCTTTATTTTTGCTTTTCCACTTACCGCTCTCCCGCTCCCCATCAAGCACTACCCCCTTTGTGAATAAACACACCCGCAAAAATCCTGCCTGTACAGACCATACTCCTTCGATAATTCAATCGAACGCTTATAGCCCTCCCGCTTCTTAAAATCCGCCGGTAGAAATGCCACCCCGGTTTCGGTGGCGATCGCTTCCCCGATCGCATTTATCTTGCTCGCATCCTTAAGCGGGCTGATGGTCAGCGTAGTGGTAAAATAGTCGGCGGCACCCTCCTTCGCCTTTTGGGCACTACGCTCTAAACGGAGCCGGTAGCAATGAAAACATCGCTCTCCCCCTTCACGGCACTGCTCCCGCCCTTTGCTCAGTTGGGCAAACAATTCCGGCTCATAATCCCCTTCCAAATAATCAATCGGAAAGGCATCACCCTCACCAGACAACCGGTTGACCGGCTGGACGATCGACCGATCGGCCGGTTGATTTATTGATCGGTTCATCTGCCCGATCAACCGCTGTTGCTCCTCTTTGCGTTTCATATATTCCGCCGCCGGTGATATATTCGGATTATAATAAAAAACCGTGATGGCAAAAAACGGCCGCAGATATTCGAGACAATAACTGCTGCATGGCGCACAGCAGCTATGCAGCAGTAATTTCTTTCCCCGTGTCGTTTTATCGTTCAGGATATTGCCCAACTCTTTACTGTAATTTCTGTTCATCATCCTCCAGACCCACCGGTCATTTTACCGGAAGGCAGTGTTTAATTAACGGTCGATCGATGGGGACGTCCCTTCTCCAGCAGCAACAGACCGCCGGTGATAACCCCCATTGATACCACCAATAAAACTCCCTTGACCAGTAACGTATCGGGCAACGGCATAAGTACCCGGTCGATCCAAAAGCTACTGGAAAAATTAACCACAAAATGGATGATCATTGCCAGGATCAACGAATCAAACCGATGGCGTACCCACCCCATCACTAAACCGAGCAGAAAGGCATACACCCCCTGCACCCAATTACCATGCATAATCCCAAAGGCAAAGGCCTGGATGATATTGACCACCCAAAACCGTCTGCTCACCTTACCGGCATAGTATTGGATCACCCCACGGCACAACAACTCTTCACCGATCGGTGCCAGTACCACCGCCGCCAGGATTGCCAGGATACTCACGCCAAAGCCGGATGCCTCCATCGTCTCAATATAATCATTGATAAACTCCGGCGCAATATATTGCCATATGAGTACAAAGGCATTGGTAAAAACGCACAACCCAACACCGATCAAGGTCACAAGGCCTACCGATTGTACATTTACCGACGTCCTGGGCCGGATCGCGGGATTGCCATTGATTTCATTTGAAACGCGCCAAAGTGCCCTTTTTTTCCTATGAACGGCAAGATAATACCATAAGGCAAACACACCAACATTGAAGATATGGAAAACAAAAATCCCCAGACTGACCCCTTCATACATTTTTTCGAGCAACAGCTCGGTAAGCCTTGCCTGATCTTCCCAAATCTCAGTTCCGCTATATTGCGTAAAGATCTGAAACAGTGCATATATCCCCATTGCTATCCCCGATATCAGAAGCTGCATCGCCATACACGCTGCCATCGGAACCATACTCATCCAAAACCAACCAAAGCTTTTCCAAAACCTTTTCATATCCTTCTCCTTTATTGAGTGAAAACATGCCGCCTAAACGACACCAACAATACATGAAATTACGCCGGAAGAATGAATCTCTGATTCATTCTTCGAGACGAGACTTGGAAAATGTTGGGCTCGGTACTTTCGAGCCTTACTTTTTCCTCTAGTCTTCACACTGACCATT
>JAITWD010000324.1 GCA_031285465.1 Lachnospiraceae bacterium | reverse complement strand
TATGGTGATAAGGTATCGGCGAATATTTACTATTCGGAAACCTTGTCTCACAAGATTTATGCCGGCTGTGATGCTTTCCTGATGCCGTCACTGTTTGAGCCGTGCGGTTTAAGTCAGTTGATGAGTTTGCGTTACGGTACCTTGCCCATCGTTCGGGAAACCGGCGGTCTAAAGGATACCGTTATACCATATAATGAAATCGAAAGCACCGGAACCGGTTTTAGCTTTACCAACTACAATGCTCATGAGATGCTGACTGCAGTCCGTTTTGCCGAACGGATCTATTACGATAAGAAGCGTGAGTGGAACAAGATGGTGGATCGGGCGATGGCCACCAACTATTCCTGGCAGGTATCGGCAATGAAATATCAGGAAATGTATGACTGGCTGATCGGTCGCTAATATATGAAACGACAGTCTTTTATGTCGGTGCATATAGATTTTGGAGTGTGGTTATGACTGATAGCAGCAGGGGAAAGAAACCATCGGGGGATGGATTTATTATGCAGGCAGGGATTCTGGCGGTCGCCGGAATCCTTAGTCGCGTTATAGGGCTACTTTATAATAGCCCGGTTACAGCCATTATCGGTGATGAAGGTAATGGCTATTATGAGTATGCTTATAAAGCCTATACGGTAGTATTGTTGGTGGCATCATATAGTATTCCTTCGGCCATTTCCAAGGTGATCGCCCAGCGCTTGTCGCTACGGGAGTATCGTAATGCCCAGCGGGTATTCCGATGCGCGATGATATATGTCATAGTCGTGGGCGGGGTGGCCAGTTTGCTGGTCTTTTTCTTTGCCGACCGTTTGAATCTGAGTGGGTCGGCGACCGTCTTACGTTTCTTTGCCCCGACGATTTTTCTTTCGGGGATCCTGGGCGTTTTGCGGGGATACTTCCAAGCTCATCGGACGATGTTACAGACCTCTTTTTCCCAGATTCTTGAGCAGATATTAAATGCTGTGGCCAGCATCTGGATGGCGTATATCCTGACCGGACTGGTGCCGGTGGCTACGGCGGCAGATCAAACCAAGCGGGCGGTATATGGTGCTACCGGCGTGGCGATCGGTACCGGCGTGGGTGTGGTAGCAGGGCTGTTGTTTATGTGGTCGATCTATCGACTCAATCGGGCGACCATCAAGCGCCGGATCGAACGGGATAAGACACCGCTTGAAGAGAGCAATAAGGATATTTTCAAACTGATCTTCCTGGTGGTGACCCCCTTTATCCTCAGCACTTTTATCTACAATATCAATACCTTTTTAAATCAAACCATCTTCAATGACATGATGGAAAAGGTAAAAGGGATGTCCGATGTCGGCATCTCCACCTTAAACAGTGCCATCGGTAAGGCGACCAAGCTGTCCAATATCCCGATTGCTTTGTCATCGGCGATGTCGGTGGCACTGATCCCGGGGATTGCCGGTGATTTTTCGATGGGCTATACCCAGCTATGTCGGGAAAAGGTCGGCAGGGCGATCCGGACGACCATGTTCGTGGCAATCCCGGCGGCGGTTGGGATCGGGGTGCTGGCAAAGCCGATCATGACCCTTTTATATCCGCAGCCGGAGGTGCTGGAGCTTAGCTCAACCCTTTTGATGATCATGTCGGCAGGGGTGATCTTTTATTCCCTGTCCACCCTGTCCAGCGCGGTATTGCAGGGCATCGGCAAGGTTAACAGTCCGGTGGTCAATGCGACGGTAGCATTGGTGATCCAGACCGCCGTGCTGGCCGCCCTTCTTTACTGGACCGATGGAGCGACCTATACAATGGCAGCGGCGGTGGTTTTATATGCGCTACTGATGTGCATCCTCAATGGTTTGTCGGTGCGTAAGCACTTGCAATACCGGCAGGAGTGGGATAAGACCTTTATCCGGCCGCTCCTGATCGCGGTAGTGATGGGGGGGATCTGCTTCGGGGTTTATGCGGGGATTTTTTATCTGTGCGGTATTAATATCATTGCGCTGGCGGTTGCGGTGATGATCGGTGCCATGGTTTACCTCTTTTTAGCGATCAAGTGGCGGGCGGTTGGTGCCGAGGAATTGCGACGGTTGCCGATGGGCTCCCGTCTGGCACGGCTGGCGGAGCGGAGTCAGAGCACGGTACGCAGTCGACGCGGACGAGAGGCTGGGACGAGGGAGAAGGGTTATCCAGGAGGCGATTATGTGGATGATGATTATATTAATGATAATTATATAGACAATAATTATGCAGATAATGGTTATGCAGATGAAAGTTATGCGGATAATGTTTACGCCGATGAAAGTTACGCAGATAAAAGCTATGCAGATAATGGTTACGCGGATGAAAGTTATGCAGATAATGTTTACGCCGATGAAAGCTATACCGATGATAATCCTTCCGACGATGCTCAGCGAGAGGATGAAGACTATTGGCTGGATGAATAAAAGCTGGAGCTTAAATGGGAGGAATGATCATATTTTCCGCATAAAGTTTTATCATTTCCTTCCAGAGAATAAGATCATCCATTACGGACATACTGTATCATGTTCAGTTAAAAGAATGGAGGTACAAAATGGCAAATTTATCCGAACTGGAATTACAAAATCTCCGCCACCTGATGGGCGGATACGATACTACCCACTGTAAACTTAAAGAATATGCCAACTGCGCAGATGATGAGGCGGTCAAGCAGTTCTTTGAAAAAGGCGCTCAATCGGCAGTGGATAACAAACAACAGTTGATGAAGTTTCTACAATAGCTTCTATAGCAGTTTGAGCAATCGAAGAGTGGTAAAACGCAACTTTGTGCCTGTGGCCCAAGGCTTGCAGGCACTGGAAAGGCAGGAATATTATTTATGAAAGAATCAGCTAAGTTCTCGTTAAATGAACAGGTAATGGTCGCCGATACCTTATCCGGTATGAATGGCGAGTTAATGCGTTTTGGTGAGATGATCCCCCAAACCGAAAATACCGAGTTAAAACAAACACTAAAGCAATTCCGTAATGCCTGCGAGCAATCGCAGGAGGAACTATATACACTGGCAAGAGAAAAATCCTACTACGTACCGGCCGCCAAGGCGACCCAGAAGGAAGTGGATCATGTCAAATCACTTTTCACCGGCGGTACACTTTAGGGAAACGCTGATTAAAGCGTTTCCCGCGCCGGATTTGCGGCACAAAGTGCCAATTTCCGTTGCAAATCCGTGCGCATCCCGCGGAGCGTCTAAGGAAACACTGCTTTAATCAGTGTTTCCTTAGATAATATTGTGATTAGCGTTTCCTTAGTCATTAGGTGACAGCAAACCGTCGACTACCGGTTCAATGATCATGGAATAATTGGTATGGTAGATTACAAAGCCCGGCTTTCCACCGCTGGGCTTTTTGATGTTCTTCTTTTCGGTGTAATCGACCTCGACCTTCTCCTGTCCCCGTCCCTGTGAATAATAAGCGGCTAAACGGGCGGCATCCTCAAAGGTGGCATCGGGCGGCATCGCCCCGTCGGTCTTGACGATAACATGCGAGCCGGGGATATTTTTGGCATGAAACCACCAATCCCCCCCATTGGCGAATTTAAAGGTTAGGTCATCATTTTGATAGTTATTTTTCCCCACATACATATGAAGACCATCGCGGCTTATATAGTGAAAGGGGCGACTGGTTATTTTGGGCTTTTTGGCATGACCTTTCCGTCGGATGTAGCCACTTTCGGTCAATTCCTCCTTGATCTGGACCAGATCATCCTCCATAAGCGCGATATTAAGTGCCGTTGCGATCGACTCCAGATGCTCAATCTCTGCCTTACCGGCCTCGATGAGATCGGTAAGTGCTTCGGCGGTCCGTTTCAACTTATTATAGCGGGCAAAATATTTCTGAGCATTTTCCACCGCCGTTTTGGTGGGATCAAGTGGTATCGTGATCATTTCTCCGGTATAATAATTGAGTGCCTCCAATTGCATGGCTCCCGGCTCAGCACTGTAACCATAGGTGTTAAGTAATTCCCCATAGATGCGGTAGCGGTCCTTTTTTTCGGTATCCCGCATCTGACTTAATTGCAGATCATATTTTTTGCGACACCGCTCCAGCGTCGTCTGAACGATCTTGCGCAGATCGACCGACTTTTGGCGGATGCGGGTAATGGTATTTTTTTCGGCATAATAGTGCTCCAGCAAGGCTGAAACCTGCTCATAAGAAACACGGCGATGATCGTTTAACATGGACAGGGGTACGCAAGAGAAATCAACCGGTTTCTGCCCCTCCTTGCCCCACCGGCCCTCATCGCTGCTATAATAAATAGTGGGTGCAAAATCCCCCTCACGCACCTGTGCCATACAGCCTTCGAAGGCACGAAATAACTGCTCGGTCATCGCCGGATCATCCTGTAATTGTGCGGTCGAACCATCGCCATCCAAACCGGCGCGAAAACAAATTTCCTGCGCGATCAGCGGTGACAATCCGGTATAGGAATCGTACAGTGCCTTATAAATCGGCATT
>JAITWD010000312.1 GCA_031285465.1 Lachnospiraceae bacterium | reverse complement strand
ATCCCAGTGGGAAAAGAAGATGAATTTAAAGGTATAATTGACCTGTTTGAAATGAAGGCTTACATCTATAACTATGATAAGGGTGAAGATATAAACGTCACCGATATCCCAGATGATTTAAAGGATGATGCGGAATTATATCGTACCGAAATGGTCGAAAAGATCTGTGAGCTGGACGATGATTTAATGACTATGTTTTTAGAGGACCAGGAACCGACGATAGCAGAAATGAAAGCGGCGTTGCGGAAAGCAACCTGCGAATGTCGTGCCATTCCGGTCTGTTGCGGGTCGGCCTATCGGAATAGAGGGGTTCAAAAGCTTTTGGATGCTATTCTTGAGTTTATGCCGGCACCGACCGATATACCGGCGATCAAAGGTTTTGATATGGATGGCAATGAAGTAGAGCGTCATTCCTCAGATGAGGAACCGTTCTCTGCGCTGGCCTTTAAGATCATGACCGATCCGTTTGTCGGAAAACTGGCGTTCTTCCGGGTTTACTCGGGTAGTATTAATGCCGGTTCATATATTATGAATGCAACTAAGGGTAAAAAAGAGCGGGTTGGACGTATTTTGCAGATGCATGCCAATAAACGTGAGGAAATCGATAAGGTTTACGCCGGTGATATTGCGGCGGCGGTAGGCTTTAAGATGACCACAACCGGCGATACCATTTGTGACGATCAGCATCCGGTAATTCTGGAATCAATGGAATTCCCCGAACCGGTTATTGAGTTGGCTATCGAGCCTAAGACCAAAGCTGGTCAGGGTAAGATGGGTGAAGCACTTGCTAAACTTGCCGAAGAAGATCCGACCTTCCGTGCACATACCAATGCGGAAACCGGTCAGACCATCATCGCTGGTATGGGTGAGCTTCACTTGGAGATCATTGTTGATCGTTTGTTAAGAGAATTTAAGGTTGAGGCGAATGTCGGCGCACCTCAGGTTGCTTATAAAGAAGCGATCACTAAAGAGGTGGAAGTGGACAGCAAATACGCCAAGCAGTCGGGCGGTCGTGGCCAGTACGGTCACTGTAAGGTCCGTTTTGCGCCGATGGATGCCAATGGTGAAGAGCTGTTCAAGTTCGAATCCAGTGTTGTTGGCGGATCGATTCCGAAGGAATATATCCCGGCAATCGGCAACGGTATCGAAGAGGCAACCAAAGCCGGTATTTTAGGCGGTTATCCGGTAGTAGGTGTTTATGCAAACGTTTATGACGGTTCCTATCATGAGGTCGATTCATCCGAAATGGCATTCCATATCGCCGGATCGCTGGCATTTAAAGATGCAATGCGTAAAGCAGAACCGGTACTATTGGAGCCGATCATGAAGGTTGAAGTGACCATGCCGGAAGAGTATATGGGTGATGTCATCGGTGATATTAATTCCCGTCGTGGACGGATTGAAGGAATGGATGATATCGGCGGCGGCAAATTGGTCAGAGGTTTTGTTCCTCTTTCTGAAATGTTTGGTTATGCGACCGACCTGCGGTCTAAGACCCAGGGACGTGGGAATTACTCGATGTTCTTTGAAAAATATGATAAGGTACCTAAAAGTGTTCAGGAGAAGGTATTGGCGGCCCGGTCTAAATAGGGTGATGCTGACTTTTTACCAAAATGCGTTTATTGTATCAAAATAAAGGTATTGTCAAGGATGATTATCACTTATGGTAAATAGTGCTTGAAAATATTGGAATTATTTAATATAATCAAAGTTAGCCGAGTATTAGTGTGAGCGATAAATTACTCACACGCAGATTTGTGCCTGCAGCCCAAGGTTTGCAGGTGCTGGAGAAGTATAGTTGTTTTATGAAAAAGAACAATATTATTTTTTATTATTAAAGGAGGACTTTAGAAATGGCTAAAGCGAAATTTGAAAGAAACAAGACCCATTGTAATATTGGTACCATCGGTCACGTAGATCACGGTAAAACTACTCTGACAGCAGCTATTACCAAGACTCTGCACGATCGGCTCGGTACCGGTGAAGCCGTTGCTTTTGATAAGATTGATAAGGCACCGGAAGAGAGAGAGCGTGGTATTACCATCTCCACTTCTCACGTTGAGTACGAATCAAAATTAAGACATTACGCTCATGTTGACTGCCCAGGACATGCTGACTACGTTAAGAACATGATCACTGGTGCGGCTCAGATGGACGGTGCAATTTTAGTTGTTGCCGCTACCGATGGTGTTATGGCTCAGACCAAAGAGCATATCTTACTTTCCCGTCAGGTAGGCGTTCCTTATATCGTTGTATTTATGAACAAATGTGATGCTGTTGATGATCCGGAATTGCTGGAACTGGTTGAAATGGAAATCAGAGAATTATTGTCTGAATACGATTTCCCCGGTGATGATACTCCGGTTATCCAGGGTTCTGCTCTGAAGGCTCTGGAAGATCCGATGTGTGATTGGGGCGAGAAGATCATTGAGCTTATGGATGCCGTTGATGCTTGGATTCCCGATCCGGAGCGTGATACCGATAAGCCGTTCCTTATGCCAGTGGAAGATGTATTCTCTATTACTGGTCGTGGTACAGTTGCTACCGGTAGAGTTGAGGCTGGTGTATTACATGTATCGGAAGATGTTGAGATCATTGGTATTAAAGAAGAGACCCGTAAGGTTGTTGTTACCGGTATCGAAATGTTCCGTAAGCTGCTTGATGAAGCGCGTGCTGGTGATAATATTGGTGCACTGCTTCGTGGTGTTAACCGTACCGATATCGAGCGTGGTCAGGTATTGGCGAAACCCGGTTCAATCAAATGCCATACCAAATTTACCGCTCAGGTTTACGTATTGACCAAAGACGAAGGTGGTCGTCATACTCCTTTCTTCAATAACTATCGTCCGCAGTTCTATTTCAGAACAACCGACGTTACTGGTGTTTGTAATCTGCCTGCTGGTGTTGAGATGTGTATGCCTGGCGATAACATCGAAATGACCATCGAACTGATCCACCCGATCGCAATGGATCAAGGTTTGACCTTTGCTATCAGAGAAGGTGGACGTACGGTTGGTTCAGGTCGTGTTGCTACCATCACCGAATAATTAAATTAAAATAGTTGTTTTTATTCACTATTAATTAGGTCGCAATCCTCTTGCTATGGGGATTGCGGCTTTTTTTATGTGCACAAATGTGTAGTGAAGTATTTCTAAGGACAATTGGTTTTTATGTTCTATTTTAGGACAAACCATTGATAAGAAAAGGAAACTGGGGTAGAATACAGAATAGTAGAGATAGTGATGGTTTATTTTATGTGAACGATATTGCTAGTCGTTAATATAGTATCGCAGGAAACTGGCGTAGGCATGGGAGAAATATGCAGAATGAGTTATTTGAATTAATCGTTGCAAGCGAACAGAAACAGGAGCAGGTTAGGATTCTCAGCTGTAATGAGAAAACTCAGGCATTTGGTTTGAGTTTAACGGTGGCCGATGCAGAATTATTACTGAGTAACCGACGCACTGCGTTAAGGAGCCAGCGACGGGTGGAATTTGGTGGGGGAATTTTACCTAAGCTGATTGAAAATTTTTGTGATTCGCAATATATTGCTCAAGATGATTACACAGAAATACTGACCGACCTGCAGGAGGTTTTTTATTTATTC
>JAITWD010000270.1 GCA_031285465.1 Lachnospiraceae bacterium | reverse complement strand
CGGGCGATCGGTTTGGGGCGAGGGCGTATGCCGAAAACTTTGCTCGGGACGGTCTGGCGGCGGGGATTAATTATGCCCATCTCTTTGGGCGGCGCGTGTATTTGACGGTCAACACGCTGGTTAAGGAGAAGGAGTTTGCCGGTTTATATGATTATCTGGCTCCTTTGTATGAGATCGGTTTGGATGGGGTGATTGTTCAAGATATCGGCGTCCTTAAGTGGGTGCGCGAGCAATTTCCACAGTTGCCGCTTCATGCCAGTACCCAAATGAATATTACCCACCCTTTCGGGGCGCAATTGCTGCGGGAATTGGGGGTGGTACGGGTGGTTCCGGCGCGTGAACTGAGCCTGTCGGAATTGCGTTCAATCAAAGAAACGGTTGATATTGAACTGGAAACCTTTATTCATGGGGCGATGTGTATCTCCTATTCCGGGCGCTGTCTGCTGTCTAATTATTTTACCGGGCGTGATGCGAACCGTGGGGCATGTACCCATCCCTGCCGCTGGAAGTACGCAGTGATGGAAGAGCAGCGGCCGGGAGAATATCTTCCGGTTTATGAAAATGAACGTGGTACTTATATTTTCAACTCAAAGGATCTATGTATGATCGAACATCTTCCCGATTTGATTGACGCAGGGATCGATAGTTTTAAAATCGAAGGCCGCATGAAAACGGCACTGTATGTTGCCACAGTAGCACGAACCTATCGCCGCGCCATCGATGATTATTTTATCTCACCTGCGACCTATGAAAAAAATATGGATTGGTATTTGGATCAAATTTCAAATTGCACCTATCGGCAGTTTACGACCGGATTTTTTTATCCGTCGTCGGCTACTACAACCAAACCAGAGGAACAGACGCAGATCTATGATAACAATACCTATATCAAAGAATATACTTACTTGGGCATAATCGAAGGTAAAAACGAAGCCGGGTTGTATCAAATTACTCAAAAAAATAAGTTTTCCGTGGGTGAAGCGATTGAAATAATGAAGCCGGGCGGCAAAAATGTGGCTGTTGTGGTCAAACAAATCACGGATGAACAGGGACAGGACATGGCTGCGGCACCTCATCCCAAGCAAATTTTATATGTTGATGTGGGTGAGCCATTGGAAAAATATGATATTTTACGAAAAAAGGAGGAGTAAATAAATGAATCAAGTATCCGAATCCATAAAAGGGGGCACTTATGTGGCCTATGTAGGGACCTATACCCATGGAACCAGTATTGGGATTCATATTTATGATGTTGATATTGTGGCTGGCGTGATGAAGTCGCGTAAGGTGGTGCCGATTAATAACCCTTCGCATTTGACGGTGTCAAAGAACGGCAAATTTCTATACTCGATTGCAGATGAAGGGGTCGAGGCTTTTCGGATCTTACCGGATGGAGATTTAGAAAAAATTAATGGCAAACCCATTGGGGGGATCCGCGGATGCTATGTTGATGTCGACAATCAAAACCGCTTTTTATTTGTGGGCGGTTATCACGATGGTCGAGTATCGATGATGCGGCTGCGTGAAGACGGAGGAATTGAAGGGATTGCCGATGGTGTTTTTCATAAAGGAATGGGCCGGAATATTGCTGAAAGAAATTCCAAGCCTCATGTCAATTGCGTTAAATTAACTCCGGTAAAGCAAAATTATCTGTGCGCGGTCGATGGTGGTCTCGATCATGTAAAAATATATAAAATTGACTATGAGGCCGGGAAATTAACTGTGGCTGATATTTTAAGATGTCCGTTGGATTCGGCGCCGCGGATGATCTGCTTTAGTCCAGACGAGGAATATGCTTATGTATTATGTGAATTAAAGAATACCATTGAAATATATAAGTATAACTGTACCCCGAACGGTCCTAAGTTTGAGTTTATTGAGTCGGTATCGGTGATGGATGCGAAGGATAAAGCTTCGGGATCCGGTGCTTCTGATTTAGAAATGTCAGATGATGGAAAATATTTATTCTGTTCCATTGCCGGAAAAAATGCAGCTACCATCTATGAAGTCAATGATTCAGAAGGCAAATTAACCTTAGTTTGCAGCAATGATATCAGTGGGGATTACCCAAAAACGTTAGGTGTCTTTCCGGGAGGCCAGCACTTTGCTTCATTAAATCATGACAGCGATGAAATTACTATTTTTCAAATGGATTTTGAGAAGAAGCAATTTCTAATGCGTACTAAACCATTGTATATTGAAACACCAAACTGCATCTATATCCATAAGCTTCGGTGATGGTATGGTCAGAGTATCAAAACTATGTGAAATGATTGGCATTCCTGTGGAAGTACAAGCACAGTTTCAACCAATGGAGGTGGATCAGAACATAGTTCCAGATTTAATTTCATCTGATCTATCAACGAGAGAAACGGCACGATTGGTTTTAAAAAAGGGTTTTAAATCCGATGAACGAGGCTTGTTAATGTTGCAATATATGCTCAGCAGCTTGGCTTATACGTATGATAATTATAGGAAGATGGGAATCGATACGGCTGTTTTTACTGCCACGATGGGATGCTTCACTCGATTTTTAAAGGAACATAAAAATAAATATGGTTTTTATGCCTTTGATCGCGATTGGTGGGTGACTAGACAGATGGCGATGGTGTTGTTTCGGATTGGGGAACTGGAATATGAGTTTGTTTCGATAAGGGGTGAACCGGTAATCAGTATCCATATTCCTTCGGATGCCCAATTGACTCCGGAAAAATGCGGGCAATCCTACCGTGAAGCGAAAAAATTTATAAAAACGTATTTTGGTGAAATGATCGCGCGGCCGTATGTGTGTGAATCGTGGTTATTAAGCCCGGCATTACCAGAGCTGTTACCACCGGAGGCAAACATTATAAAATTTCAACAGCAGTTTGAGATTTTGGAGTGGAAGAAAGAAAACAAGGACTTTATGGCATGGATCTTTCCGGTGCCACCAGACACGCCCATGGCACAATTGCCGGAACAGACTGGCCTGCAAAAAAAGGTAAAAGAATGGCTTTTTGCAGGCGGTCAGATCGGTTCGGCTTATGGTCGTTTATAAATTTTTTCCAGATAGTCGATTTTTGCTCCCATATTAGCCAACAATAGATCCAGTACCGTAAGTGCGGTCATTGCCTCCACCACTACTACGGCACGGGGAACGATAACCGGATCATGGCGTCCGGTAATACAAACGGAAATCTCTTCACCGGATGTATTAATGGTGGTTTGCGTCGTGGCAATGGAGGGCGTCGGTTTAATGGCAGCACGGAAAATAACGGGGCTGCCATCACTGATTCCGCCTAAAATACCACCGGCATGGTTGGAGTTTTTTTGAATCTGGCCGCTATGACTGATGGTGTAGCTATCATTATTGTTCGATCCGGTACTGGCAGCGGCCAAAAAGCCGGATCCGACTTCAAAACCTTTGACGGCACCAATCGAAAGAATGGCGGCGGCAAGTCTGGCATCCAGCTTATCAAAGACCGGTTCGCCAATACCAGCGGGCAGACCGGTGATAATAGCTTCGATGATGCCACCGGCAGAATCCTTATTGCGGATACATTGATCCAGATAATGACTGGCTTTTTCGGCCGCTTGCGGATCGGGCATCTGTAACGGATGGTGACGGATCTGCTGGATTAGACTGCTGCGCTTCGCCTGAAGGAGCTGATCGGCTGTTGCGGTAATGGCAACTGGTCCGATTGCT
Organism: Lachnospiraceae bacterium; assembly: GCA_031285465.1. Classification (GTDB taxonomy): domain Bacteria; phylum Bacillota; class Clostridia; order Lachnospirales; family Lachnospiraceae; genus UBA935. The sequence goes on along the minus strand of JAITWD010000270.1, from coordinate 3,848 downwards.
CTGGTATAAGTCAGAATAAAAATGTTAAGGTGCGATAATATTTTTGCTGCCACGGCTCCGGCCGCTACTCGTCCGGCGGTTTCCCGCCCGGAAGATCGTCCGCCGCCGCGGTAATCGCGAAAGCCATATTTCGCATCAAAGCTGTAATCCGCATGTCCCGGTCGGTAGTATGAGGCAATTTCGCTGTAATCGCGGGATTTTTGATTGGTATTATAAATCACCAGGCTAATCGGAGTGCCGGTGGTTTTGCCGTCAAAAACCCCTGCTTGGAGGTGGACCAAATCGGCCTCTTGGCGCGGCGATGTATAGGGGGTTTGTCCTGGTTTGCGGCGGTCCAGATAGGTCTGAATATCCGCTTCGCAAAGCTCAACTCCGGCCGGACAGCCATCAATGACGACACCAATTCCGGTGCCGTGGGATTCCCCCCAGGTTGATATTTTAAAATGGGTTCCAAGTGTTGAACCAGACATATAGTGCTCCTTTCCTGTTGCGTAAAATGTTACTATAGATTAGTATACAACAACAGTTCGGGAAAAAAAAGTAATTTTTACAATAAGAAAGAGGTTGTTATGTATAAATTAATAAAACGCGAGGGGTTAGCCAAACGTGGATCATTAGATACGGTTCATGGTGTGATCGAGACACCGGTCTTTATGAATGTGGGGACAGCGGCGGCAATAAAAGGCGGTGTTTCAACCCAGGATTTGTTGGAAATAAACACGCAGGTACAGTTATCAAATACCTACCATCTTCACGTACGTCCCGGTGATTTGATTATCAAGCAGTTGGGTGGTCTGTCTCGGTTTATGGTATGGGACAAACCAATCTTAACGGATTCGGGCGGATTCCAAGTGTTTTCTTTGGCGAAATTGCGTAAAATAAAAGAAGAAGGGGTTTACTTTCATTCACATGTAGATGGCCGCAAGATTTTTATGGGGCCGGAAGAAAGTATGAGAATCCAGTCCAATTTGGCCTCTACAATTGCCATGGCTTTTGACGAATGTCCTCCCAGCACAGCCGATCTCAGCTATGTCAAGGAATCGGTGGAACGAACCACCCGCTGGTTACTTCGCTGTCAAAAGGAGCTGGCGCATTTAAACGGTTTACCGGATACAATTAATCAAAAACAACTGCTGTTTGGCATCAATCAGGGGGCGGTTTATGATGAGGTTCGGGTGGAACATGCCAAACGGATTTCCGAATTGGATTTAGATGGTTATGCTATCGGTGGCTTGGCCGTAGGAGAATCCCATGACGAGATGTATCATATTTTAGAAGTGGTGGTGGAGCATCTGCCAATGGATAAGCCCACCTACCTGATGGGTGTGGGGACACCGGAAAATATATTGGAAGCAGTTTCGCGCGGGGTTGATTTTTTTGATTGTGTCTATCCCAGCAGAAATGGCCGCCATGGACACTTATACACCAATCAGGGCAAGCTAAACCTGTTCAATCAAAAGTATCAGCTTGATTCTCGTCCGATCGAAGTGGGGTGTAAGTGCCCTGCTTGCCAGCATTATAGCCGCGCCTATTTACGCCATTTATTGAAATCCGGCGAAATGCTGGGAATGCGCCTATGTGTGCTGCATAATCTATATTTTTATAATACCATGATGGCAGAAATTAGGACAGCATTGGATGAAGGAAGATTTTCAAATTATAAAAAGGAAAAAATAGCCGGATTTTCAGCCAATAAATAGTGTCTGCCGAATAAAAAAATAGCACCTGTAGTGAGAAAGGAGCTATTTTTTTGTTCGGCTCATCCGATATGTTACTGGTGCTGTTAGATACTAGTTTTATATAAGTCAGAAATTATATTAAGTACGGCCAGGGTACTTTCTTGGAAGGAAGGACTGAGAGAGCGGAAAATTCCAGTTGCTTTAGCCAGATTGGCCTCGGCTGCTTCGTGATACATCGTACCTTCGCCAGTGTGAAGCCAATGTTCATCCACATTGAATTCGCTGCTAATTAGGCGGAGGATTCGGCTAATATTTTTCTTGTTACTGACTTCTAACTCAGCCATATAGCTGGTTGAGATGTTGATACGTTCTGCGAACTTACTTTGGGTAAGTCCTAAGGTTTTCCTGAGTAATCTGATTCGTTCACCTGTTGACATAGTATTTATCTCCTTTGTTTTTAATATGGATATTGCCATCTTCTTCTAGTGCTAATATAAATAACGAATAGAAGAATAAAAGGTTTCCGAAAAATAGAAAATTTTTTTGATTTAACAGAAATAATGAAATGGTTGCATTTTTTGGAAATTTTGATAAAATAAAGGTAGCAACAAATAAATTGAGAGGAAGATGTAACATGAGTAAGAATCAGGTTTATAATCCATATTTACCATCCTTTGAATACATTCCAGATGGTGAACCACATGTATTTGGTGAGCGTTTATATATTTATGGTAGTCATGATCGATTTGATGGCGCTCATTACTGTTTAAATGATTATGTATGCTATTCAGCGGATATCACCGATCTGACCAATTGGAAATATGAAGGTGTCATCTACAAGAGCGAGCAAGATCCGCGCAACTTGGCACCGCAGACAGCACCACCGCCAAATCCTCCAGCCGATGTGGTCCCAAAAGGGCCGAAGGCACTAAATCCACTGGGTATGCATGCGATGTGGGCGCCGGATGTAGTAAAAGGATTGGACGGAAAATACTATTTATACTATTGTCTGGATGTTCTGCCGGAAATTGGGGTAGCAGTTTGTGATACACCGGCAGGTGCCTATCAATATATGGGACTAGTTAAACATCCAGACGGAGTTCCCTTGGGTCAAAAAGCAGACGATTTGATTCAGTTTGATCCGGGCATCTTGATTGATGAGGATCAGTCGATATATTTATATTCCGGCAATGCCCCAATGCACGCAGATATTATCAATCAGAAAAAGGGATCGCAGGTGATGCAATTGGAAGCGGATATGCTTACCTTGCGGGTAAAACCCAAAGCCTTGTTACCCGATCTGCATCAGGGAGCAGGAACCGGTTTTGAAGGACACGAATTTTTTGAAGCCAGCTCGATTCGTAAAATCAACGGCACCTATTACTTTATCTATTCTTCGGTACTAAGCCATGAATTATGTTATGCGCGCAGTGACAAGCCAGACTCCGGTTTTAAGTATGGGGGAACCCTGATTGATATTGGAGACATCAATTTAAACGGACGAGCCCAAGCGGCAGCTTTAAACGCCATTGGTAATACCCATGGCAGCATTGAATGTGTAAACGGAAATTGGTATGTCTTTTACCATCGTCAAACGAATCGAACAATGTTTAGTCGTCAGGGATTGGCACAACCGATTTATTTTAATGTTGATGGCTCGATCGATCAGGTCGAAGTAACCTCTTGCGGTTTAAATCAGGGGCCGTTACAGGGGACGGGCAGATATCCCGCTTATATCTGCTGCCAATTAACCGGACAAAAGGGAGCCGTAGAATCAAATCCGACCATTATGAAGATGGAGTATCCATTTTTAACCCAGGATAGTCCCGATATGGAACCGGATGCGGCAGTGCTGCAGCAAGATCAACGGTGCCCGTACCAATATATCACCAATATAAAAGCGGGGACGACGATCGGCTATAAATATTTTGCAATACAATCCTTACGGCAGATAAAAATGAGATTACGCGGTGAGGGTAACGGTAAATTTATTATCTCACTGGTTCCTAAGATGAAACAAAAGGAAGAGATCTTAATTGGTGAAGTGTTGGTACCGTCTAGCGACACCGCGTGGAGCGAAATCTATGGTAATGTAGCTTCACCGGAAAAAGGGGTGTATGCGTTGTATTTTACATATGAAGGCAGTGGAGCGATTGATTTTATCGACTT
>JAITWD010000266.1 GCA_031285465.1 Lachnospiraceae bacterium | reverse complement strand
CGATCGTGGTTAAGGGGATCGAACCGATGGTGAAATGCTGGCAGGCACCGATCACCCTGGCGCGTCATGCCTATGGCGATGTCTACAAGAATACCGAGATCAAGGTGCCCGGACCGGGCAAGGCCGAGCTGCTTTATACCGCAGCCGATGGCACGCAGATCCGGGAAACCATTCATGAATTTACCGGGCCGGGTATCCTTCAGGGGATCCATAATCGGGAGGATTCCATTCAGAGCTTTGCCCGTTCCTGCTTTAACTATGCGTTAGACTGCGGTCAGGATCTGTGGTTTGCCACCAAGGATACCATCTCCAAACAATATGATCATACCTTTAAGGATATTTTTCAGGCTATTTATGATGCAGAGTATCGTGAGCGCTTTGAAGAGCGGTCGATCACCTATTTTTATACACTGATCGACGATGCGGTTGCCCGCGTGATGCGTGATAAAGGTGGTTTTATCTGGGCATGCAAAAATTATGACGGTGATGTCATGAGCGATATGATCTCAGCCGCCTTTGGTTCACTGGCGATGATGACCTCGGTACTGGTCAGTCCCAGTGGCGTATATGAATACGAAGCGGCACATGGCACCGTTCAACGCCATTACTACCAGCATCAGGCCGGTCAGGAGACCTCGACCAATTCGGTCGCCACTATTTTTGCCTGGAGTGGGGCATTACGTAAACGGGGTGAGCTGGATGGTTTAGCGGAGTTGGTCCGTTTTGCCGACCAATTGGAAGCGGCGACCCTCACCACCATTGAGAGTGGCAAGATGACCAAGGACCTTGCCTTGATCACCAGTCTGCCGGCGACCACCCTAAGTAGCCGTGCCTTTATTCAGGCAGTCGGAGCCACCCTTTTGGCGATGCGGCAGTGAGTTTAGAGTTGCGCACGGATGCGCAGCTTGGCGCTTTATGCCGCAAATACGGCGCGGGAAACGCTTTGATCAGCATTTACATAGTACGAAACCAGGGATTTTTTGATTTTTATGCAGGCAGTTTCAAAGCAAAGACAATTTTGCGTTGAAACTGCCTTTTGCTTTGAAACTGCCTGTGAAATTAAGGGGACTTATCTGGGTGAAATAGATGGGTATTGTGATGTAGGATGCACAAAATTATAATTATTCGATGTTTTTCTTAACGATTATGAATATAGTAGTAAAAAAGGATTTTTTGCTTATGACCGAAAGGGAAATGATAATGTCCGAAGATTACATGGACATTGTTTTGGATTACTCCGAGCTTGGAGAAATAACCTATCCCAAAGATAAATATTACTATCGGAATGTCCAGGATGAATTTGGGATTCTGTATGTTGACCGTACTCTCACTCCGTCCCTATCGTTAACCCACTATACTTACCGGTCTATCCCGCGGGTAGAATCGCTATTACAAGATGAAGTGAGCCTTGAACGAAGCAAGGTTTTTGATCCGACGGCACTCAGCCAAAGCGGGATCCTGCAGGTCCAACGACCACCGCTATCATTAACCGGGAGTGGGGTGGTACTGGGTTTTATTGATACGGGCATCCGCTTCAATGAAGATGTATTCCGTAATGCCGATGGTTCCTCGCGTATTTTGTCCATTTGGGATCAGACCATTCAGACCGGAGTGCCACCGGAGGGATATATATACGGTTCCGAATACAGCAATGAGATGATCAACCGGGCGCTGAAAACCCCCAATCCCCGTCAGTATGTGCCCAGCTGGGATGATATTGGGCATGGTACGGCGATGGCTAGTGTGGCAGCCGGCAGTATTTTGGACGGTGGCAGTACCTTTCAGGGTGCAGCCCCCAATTGCCAGATTGTTATGGTTAAGTTAAAGGAGGCCAAAAAGTACCTGCGGGATTATTATTTTGCTCCCCATGATATGCCGCTTTATACCGATATTGATATGATCATGGCGGTTCAGTATCTGGAACAATTTGCCGTTGCCTACCGGCGGCCGGTGGTAATATGTATCGGAATGGGCAATAATTATGGCGGTCATTCCAGTGGCACGCCCGGCGCCAATTTTATGGACCAGACCTCGGTCAAGCGCAGCCGGATCGTTGTGGTCGGTGGCGGTAATGAGGGGAATGCCGGTCATCATTTTTCCGGTCGGGTTAAAGAGGAGAACAATCAAAATGGCTATCAGGACGTTGAGATACAGGTTAAAGAAGGGGTGGAGGGATTTATCGCTGAATTATGGGGATCGCTACCCAATGCCCTGGCGGTGACCGTTCGTTCACCCGGCGGAGAAATCACCCAGCATGTAGATTTCCGGTCACGCGAAGGACGTATGTTTGACTTCATCTTTGAGGATTCGCAGGTACAGGTCGATTATAATCAGGTGGAGATCAGCCTGGGACTGGAACAATTTGTCCTTCGCTTTTCCAAACCGACACCGGGGGTGTGGACCATCAGGGTGGAAAGTGCCTTCGGCAATATTAACGGTCATGGATGGTTTAATGTGTGGCTACCCATCTATGTTGAAGATAAGGTGGTCTTTCTGACCCCCGATCCGCTGATAACCTTAACCAATCCGTCCAATACCCATGAGGTGGTCACGGTGAGTACTTATAA
>JAITWD010000190.1 GCA_031285465.1 Lachnospiraceae bacterium | reverse complement strand
AGCTGTCATTAAGCGAAGATAAACAAAGCAAACGGAACAAGAATAAATTTGTGCTTTCTTTCTTAGCCTTGCTACTTGTCGGCACTCTAGGCTTTTTTTATTGGCAAACCAATGATCAGCGCGCTTTTACCCGCCTGTCCAAAGAAATGTTTACCAGCCGACTGGCATCCGACACACTGGATATGCATTATACCCTCGCTTACCCGGAAAATTATGACATTGATTATATCCCTCATCTTCCTGTTTATTCCCGCGAACGATCCGGTCAGTATCTCTATGAGCAGGATGAATTGCTAATCCGGTTAAAAAACATCACCCCCGAACGACTAACCGACAGTGATGCTTATACATATCAATTACTATTAACCCGCCTTGAAAATCAGCAGACCGGTGATCATCTATACTTATATAATGAGCCACTTTCTCCTGGTTCTGGTATTCAGTCAGCTTTACCAATACTATTGGCCGATTATCCCTTCCGAAACGTCCGTGATGTCACCGACTACCTCACTATCCTTGATCAGATTGATGACTATCTGGCTGGCCTGATCCTGTTTGAGCAGGATAAAGCTGCTGCCGGACTTTTTATGTCAACCGCCAATGCCAACCGCGCAATTGAGCAATTGGATCGGATCATGGATAAAAACCTGCTTACAGCTGGAACTCACTTCCTCCAATCTACATTTTTGGAGCGCGTTGATTTATTATTGGATAAGGGTGAGATCACCACCACCGAAAAAGATTTTTTTGTTCAGGAAAACAACCGTATCCTTCTAACCGTTATCCAACCAGCCTATATAAAAACCGGTGACGAGCTGTATCTGCTTATAAATAGCGGTACCAATGATATGGGCCTGGCCTACTTTCCCGAAGGGCAGACCTACTATCAGCACCTGCTAAGCCGGTCGACCGGTTCATACCGCAGTGTTGATGAAATAAAGCAATTACTTTATAAAGATTTCTTAAAAAACTATGATGCTTTGATCGATCTGACAACCAAACACCCCGATCTGGCGGAAGCGATAAAGGGTGAAAGCCTCATATTGCCACTGGATAGCCCTACCGACATTTTAAGGGATCTTCAACAAAAAATTTCTGATAACTATCCTGCCTTTCCGGTTGTTGATCATCAAAATGAGCTTACCTGCGTTGTCAAAAATGTATCCTCCAGTATGGAGGCCTACACCAGCCCTGCCTACTACCTAACTCCGTCCATTGACAGTTATGGCGAAAATACCATTTACATTAATCAAAAAAATAACACGAATGGGCTTTTTTTATATACCACCCTGGCTCATGAAGGGTATCCTGGCCATCTTTATCAAACGGTTTATCATCACTCCTATATGGAACAGACCAATGGCAATCTGCTCCGCCATATCCTTAACTATGGCGGGTATCTTGAAGGCTGGGCCTATTATGTTGAAATGGATTCCTATCGATATGCCAAACAACTAATGGCCGATGCCATGCCCGAATCCGCTTATGTTTATGACTATTACCGCTTAGCTAATAGTTTGCAGATCGGTTTGTATTCCCTTTTGGACATTGCCATCCATTATGACGGCGCAGACATGGCACAGGTCGGTAAGATTCTAGCCATTATTGGTATTAGAGACGAAATGGTCATCCAAAATTTCTATAATACAATTATTGCCGATCCTACCAACTATCTAAAATACTATTTGGGTTATCTTGAAATCCTTGAGCTGAAAAAAGAGGCGACTAATTTATGGGGAGCAGAATACAGCGACTACCGTTTCCATAAATTCCTGCTGGAGGCCGGACCATCTGATTTTTATAACCTGGGTATATTATTGCGCAGTGGTGACCATCCCTCATAAACTCCAAAGGACAGTTTGAGCAATCATAGATTTTTCACTTTTTATTCAGGTAGCTTCGCAAGTAAAACTTGCGAAATGCATGGGTAAAACACGATATATGCAGCAACATAATAAAAAAATTTATGTTGCTGCATATATCGTGTATCGTTCTATAATTTAGACCACAAACCATATAAATACAGTCTTATATCATCCTATCGCGAATCTCTTTAAAGTAGTCCGACAAATTATTCAATGACTTTGCTAAGATCACCTTCTCTTCCTCCGAAAGACGCTCAGTAATTCCCTTCACCATTTCTTCATGAAATCGCTGATGATGATCAAATGCCCGCTCTCCTTTTTCGGTTAAAGATATCAAAACGATCCGCCGATCCTCTTCACTGCGGATACGCTCAACATATCCTTTTTTAACCAACCCGTTAACCGATATGGTTAGTGTTCCCGTCGTAACGGTAAGTGACTTAGCAACGGTGGTCATATTCTTTGACTCACCGATGCCAATCGCTTCGATCACATGCAGATCATTGGCAGTAACATCTTTAAATTCGTCGGTTCTGATGCTTTGTTCTTCAATAGTGGTAATATTGCGGAACAACTTGACCAGCACTTCATTAAGTGCTTTATTAATATCCATTTTATCTCCCATGCATTTCGCAGATTTTATCTGCGAAACTGCTTAATAAAAAATTTAAAAATCTATGATTTTTAAAACTGTACCTCATTCCGGCTCAAACTTCATATCAAAAATTCACTGCTTAAAATAAAATAACGTTTTAATAACATATTAGTTTAATATATCATTAAAACATTATATTCTTAATATAACAAAATTTACTTTGAAAATCAAACTAATATTTATTAATTTATCTTTCTCTTTTTGTTTGATTAATTTTCATCATGATAACTGCGTTAAACAACACCATCCAACAAATATTTTCATACTTATCTTTAGCAAAGTACAATTAATTAAAAATCATTGGTCCGTCTCCGATTTCCACCACGTGAAAATCGGCTGTCAAGCCGACTTTATTTTGATAATCCTTACCAACTCTGTAAGTAAAGTCGTTGATCGCTTCCTCCCTTACAATACTGACCGTACATCCACCAAAACCTGCGCCGGTCATTCGTGAACCGATTACACCAGGAATTGCCCATGCTGCTTCCACCAAGGTATCCAATTCTAATCCCGACACTTCATAATCATCGCGTAATGATATATGTGAATCATTCATTATTTGTCCAAACAGTGCCAAATCATTATTCTGCAATGCCAAAACAGCTTTAATAGTACGACGGTTTTCAAAGACCGCGTGTTTAGCCCGCCTTCGACAAACTTCGTCCCTAATTGCCATTTGATAGCAATTAAACTGTTCCTCATTTAACTCGCCCAGCGCATCTATCTTCACAACTGTACCAAGATCGGCCAATGCCTTGTTACACTCAGCTCGCCGTTCATTATATTTCGAATATGCTAAGCCTCTCTTTTTATTGCTACAGCTGATCACCAGCTTAACACCGGATAACATTATCGGAACATAGGTATAGGATAAATCGGCAGTATCTAAAAATAATGCCTGTCCTCTTTTCCCCATTGCAATAGCGAATTGATCCATAATCCCGCAATTCACACCATTGAAATTATTCTCCGCATATTGACCGATCAATGCCAAATCCTGATTGGACACTTGATGATCAAAAAAATCACGTAAAATAAAACCGGTCAACACCTCTACAGAGGCCGATGATGACAAACCGGATCCCGTGGGAATATTACCATAAAGCATCAGATCCATCCCCTGCTCAATCGGATTGCCCCATTCACCAAACGCCCAAATAACTCCCTTAGGATAGTTCGTCCAACCGGCATCCTTATCCGGTTTTAATTCATCTAAAGAAGATTTAATAATTCCCCGTCCAGAAAAATTCACCGAATAAAAACGTAGGATACGATCGGTGCGTTTTCTTGCCACACCATAGGTTCCCATCGTCAATGCACAAGGGAAAACATGTCCGCCATTATAATCGGTATGC
>JAITWD010000164.1 GCA_031285465.1 Lachnospiraceae bacterium | reverse complement strand
GTCAAATAGGTTGTCATAACTGCTGATGCTGGTTTCGCCCGGTTCAAACTTAGTCTCTTCGTACTGTTTCATCGTTTCATCTTTCAGTTCAAGCAGGTTCTGAGCCACTTCCTGAAATTCTTCCTGTTGTTCTTTCGGTAGTTCGGTGTTCATCTCCATTTCTTCCAGTTGATCAATATCGTCTTGCAGTTGCTGATAAGTAGCCTGATAGAGATCCATCATTTCCTCCAAATAATCCCAATCACTCACATGGAGGTAGGACTTTGGTGACACCGGCGAAATACCGGTTATGATGCCGTATCCATCGCCCGGCCCCACACTTCCGACCTCACCGTTCTGGGAGATACCAAGGGCGTCCCAGTAGAGCAGAAGCGGGTTGCCCTCACGATCATAAGCGGCAAAGACCTGCTCATAATTAATGATCTCCTGATCACTTGTGTTGGTCACATAGCTTGCGTGCATCGGCCACTTGTAATCACTATCATCGAAGTCCACCCACGACGATTCAATTGTCAGGGGTACCTGACTTAATATCGGCGCTGATATCTCATTTTCCTGCTCACTGTCACTAACGGGAGGCTGATCGTTCTCCCCCTCATTCCTCACACCGATGGTGTCTGATCCGGTTATAGAGCGATCTTCACCCGCTATCAATTCCCGTGGCCGCGTGGTTGTAAAACCGGCAATGAACACTGCCACCACCAATAAACACACAATTATTGCCCATCTAGGGGTCTTCTTAAATTTCAGCACGTTTTTAATCCTCGCTTTCATATTATTGTAGCTGCCCTCGCCAAAGGCTAAGGGACTTATCAGCGTCGACCGGTGAGTATATAACTTCAACAGCGACAGAGAATAATCGCACCGCAGATCGTCCAATGAGCTACGCAAAACCGCCTCGTCACATGACATTTCCATGTCCTTTGACAGTAAATAGTAGCCGAGCCAAACGATCGGGTTAAACCAATGCACCGCCAGGATCATGAATGCCACCGGCTTGATCAGATAGTCCCGCCGTTTGATGTGGATCTGCTCATGCCGCAGAATATTTTCCAGCTGTGTACCATTCGCAGTCGACGTAATGTAGATTTTGGGTCGCACAAGCCCAAGGACGAACGCGGTCGCTATTTTATCGGTTCGGTAAACATTGCCGGACACGATGGTTGCATCATAGACCCGTCTTTTTAGGCCAATATATCCGATGACGGCATAGGCTAACATAATCACGATCCCCAAAAGCCACCCATAAGTGGCAACGGACAGTATCAATGGGCCTGTACCTGCACCGGTGGCCGGATTCGATTCTGAGACCGGTTCCGGCATCGGTATTGATTCCGGCTTTGATTCCGGCATTGGTTCCTGCTCTGATCCGGTTATGGATTGCCCCACCAGCCAGTTCAGTGGTTCATTCTCCGACCAAACATTCTCGCCGATATACGGAGACCCACTAAGTGAAACGGGAGCGCCCATATATGCCCCGATCATGCGCGGGATAATATCTGTGTTGGCCGGCATCAGGCTTGCCGGACTTTCAAAGTTAACCGGGCATATTAACCGAATGAATACCACCGACCACAACACATAGGAAAATATCTTTGGAGCTTTGGAAAGCAATTGGCGCACTATCATAACCGCAACCAAGGCGATGGTTGCCGCCGCGCTCATATTAAGTATAGTGATAAAAATATTGATCATTGTTTCGCCTTTCAATCATTGCTTTTTGCTTCTCAATCGCGCTTGGCTTGCTCAATCATCTTCTGTAGCGCGATCGCTTCATCATCGCTCAACGATTTACCGGTCAAAAAAGCGGCAATAAATGATGGGATCGATCCGTCAAACGCCTTATCCAGTAAACTGTTGGCTTCATACTGCTGCACCTGATCACGCTTTACAATCGCAGAAACCATCGCATTATCGTTGATCAGAAATCCCCGCTCCGACAGCTTTCTGATAACGGTATAGGTCGTCGGCCTCTTCCAACCAAGCCGCTCACCGCAAATGACCGAAAGTTCTTTGGAGTTGACCGGCTCAAGCTCCCATACGATGTTCATAAATCTAAATTCCGCATCGAATAATTTTAATTCATCCATGTAGTACCTCCTTAGTTTATCGCGATAAACCATCTGGCTTTAGTTTATCGCGATAAACAGGTTTTGTCAACACTTATTTATTATTTTATTATGATTAAAAAACTTTTATCGAAAACTTATTTCTCCTTATGACAAAAACTCTTATCTCTCTTAATTGAAAAAGCATAATGCGGCATATCAACCCCCCGATAGTGTTTGACGAACCGTTCTCTCACAGTCATCCCATTACGGATCGCCACATTCATGGAGGCGATATTTATGTCCCTCACATTGGAATATATCTCACCAACTGCAAACCGCTCAAACCCATATTCTTTACAGGCAATAGCGGCTTCGGTCGCATAGCCATTCCCCCAATATGATCGGTTAAATAAATAACCGACTTCAAGAACCGGTTTCCCGTTTACCTCCTGCCAGGTCAGGCCTGCCTGACCGATTATTTTGCCACTGCTTTTTAGGACTACCGCCCAAAGTCCGATACCATCGTCGCGATACCGCTCGAGGTTTTTGTTAAGCCAGTTGTCGGTTTCTTCACTGTTGAATGCGCCCTCATAGGCATACATTGTTTGCCTATCCTGTAATATCCATTCCAATGCCGGGAAATCGTAGCTGGTCATTTCGCGCAGGATTAAGCGTTTTGTTTCAAGAATTATCATTGGATACTCCTTTTTGTTTTGAGGGGTTTATTTTCTTTTAATAGGTCGAGGACGAAATTGCCAATAAAAATAAAGCTGTCACAATTTTGTTTCGTGTTAGTGGGTGACTATTTCAGACAGCTTCCACAAGCTATAGCCTTGCAAAAGTGCAGAATCATATAATGGTTTCAGATAATGCCCAATAATATTTGTGAATTCTGTTTTAGTATTTCCTTCAATATATAGATTTTCCGTTGCCCATATTGCGTTCAGATTATCCCGCCGACATTTTTCAAATTGGTTCCATATGCTATCGCTGCCTTTGAGACCATCAAGAAATGAGGATATTAATCGGTAGGGGACATTTAAGGTCAAATTAACCTTGTCACTCCTTATTTCTTGTTCATTACGTTTAATGGCTACCAAAATTTCTTCTTTAGTTGCTGGTTGTGGTAATGCTGGGTCACTTTCCAACACTTTAATGGCATGTTCTAAATAGTTCTCTGATTTACCATTAATAGTTGGTCCCATATGCAAATGATATTGCGTAACAGAGTACCAGGCTTCGCATATCATTTCATTAATAATTTGATCAAAGCCAATATCATCATCGGTAGCTACGAGCAGTCGGATAACGGCTTCCAACCAATAAAATTTATAACATTGAGATGTATCATTTAGCATGCGCGCAAATTTATGGGTGTCTAATTTATTC
>JAITWD010000117.1 GCA_031285465.1 Lachnospiraceae bacterium | reverse complement strand
CACCTTCAAGGCCGTTGCTCAGCCGTACACGATTAAGCAGATAGGTATTAACGATATTTTCCAAAAAGGTCATGATACAACGAGTATCATATTTCTGTAACCCTTCATTTTCGAAAACGCTGATCACAATAAAAGGACACAAGGGTCCCCGATAAATCCGGGCTGAAGTCATGGCATCGTACACATCAGCAATCGCGACCATTTTGGCATACTTATCGATCCGCGGTGCATCCAGTCCATAAGGATAGCCACTGCCATCACACCGCTCATGGTGCATTAAAGCGGCATTCTTAATGTGTTTATCCAATTCGGAATTAACCAGTAATTTGTATCCTTCCTGACAGTGCTTTTTAATCACATCATATTCCTGCGAAGTTAGCTTACCAGGTTTCTTGATAATATCATCGGGAATCATCAACTTACCAATGTCATGGAGTAAGCCACACATTGTAGCTAACTTGGTCTCTTCAGCCGACATCTTCAGCCAACGGGCAAAAACGTTACAGATCAAGGCGACATTAACACTGTGAATATAGGTACAATCGTCATATTCCCGCATATTATGCAACATATCAAAGATACTGATATAGTTATTATGATCGGAAATCAGGTCCATGGTTTGCTTAAGGAGACGATTGACCTCAAGCGGTGCCCCTTTCTCAATTATATCATTGATCGCCTCTTTAAAGCTGTCAATATCAGCGGTGAAGGTTTGACCGAAATATTGAAAATCGGCAGTTTCTTTGACCCTCTCCGAATAAGAGGGCGAAGGTTCAGCTGCGGCAACAGGAGTCGCATTGATCGAGGGGTTAAAAAAATCGTTCGTCGGCTCAACATCAAAAGCGGTTACCGGGTCGGGTATCGCTACATTGCTTTCAAGGGAGGAACGGTCTGAAAAGGGTAATGTATCAATCGGTACTTCATCATCCTCAACCCGAACATATAATATGGAATAAAACTCCATCCGAATAATCGCTTTGTCATTTAAAACAAATCCCTTCGGGAAAATCAACTGATTGTTATAAGTATAGACATCCTCTGCTACCACCATGCCAGGTTTTAATGCCGAAGTGCTCAATCGTTTGATACGATCACCTCCTGTCAGATATTATATTAAAATTATAGAATTTTCTGGCGGAAATGTCAACAAATATGATTGACAACCACTTGCGCGGGTGTTATTGTATTTCTAGAGTTGAGTTTGTGATGGTTACTGATCACAAAAGGCTATCCAATTATGCCGGTAATTAGGCAATACAGATCTCTTATTCAGAGTGGTGGAGGTACATAGGACCAGTGAAACCACGGCAACCCCGATCGACGGAAGGTGCCTGCCTGAGCGAGTGTCACCCCTTGGGGTGTTTCGAGCAATAAGAGGATATGATGATGTTATTATCAGTCCGCTTATTTAGTGGCTTTTTTTATTTCATAAGAAAGTATTTTTGAAATATGTATTGTGAGACATAATTTATGCGTAGCTTTTCATCGGATAAAAGCCAGAGTTCAGTATTTGGGTAATAAAAAATGCTAATTAGAAAAGAATACAAGTATAAAGAAAAGTAAAATGTCTATTGGAATTAAGAAAAAGTATAAAGAGCATGGAGGAAATTAGAATGGACAAGTATTTATTTACATCAGAATCAGTAACCGAGGGACATCCCGATAAAATGTGTGATGCCATCTCAGATGCCGTTTTGGATGCATTGATGGAAAAGGATCCGATGAGCAGAGTGGCATGTGAAACGGCTACCTGTACAGGTTTTGTGGTGGTTATGGGCGAGATTACAACCAATGCCTATGTTGATATTCAGAAAATAGTTCGTGAAACCATCTTGGAGATAGGTTACAATAAATCGGAATATGGCTTTGATGGCAACACATGTGCTGTTTTAACCGCGATCGATGAGCAGTCAGCCGATATTGCCATGGGTGTTAATAAGGCACTGGAGGCCAAACGGTCGGAAATGGATGATTCACAGATTGAAGCCATTGGTGCCGGCGATCAGGGAATGATGTTTGGTTATGCAAGCAACGAAACCGAAGAATTGATGCCCTATCCGATCGCCCTGGCGCACAAGCTGGCACTGCAGCTGACCAAGGTCCGTAAAGACGGTACCCTCACCTATCTTCGCCCGGACGGTAAAAGCCAGGTGACGGTTGAGTATGATGAGCAGGGTAAGCCGGTTCGCCTTGAAGCGGTGGTATTGTCCACCCAGCATGATGGCGATGTGACTCAGGAGCAGATCCATGCCGATATTAAAAAATACGTTTTCGATCCCATTCTTCCGGTAGAATTGCTGGATGATGAGACCAAATACTTTATTAATCCGACCGGTCGCTTTGTTATCGGCGGACCGCACGGTGATGCTGGTCTGACCGGCCGTAAGATTATCGTGGATACCTACGGTGGCTATGCCCGACATGGTGGCGGTGCTTTTTCCGGTAAGGACTGTACTAAGGTGGACCGTTCCGCAGCTTATGCCGCACGCTATGTTGCTAAAAATATTGTTGCAGCCGGTCTGGCCGATAAGTGTGAAGTGCAATTATCTTACGCGATCGGTGTAGCTCACCCGACTTCGGTTATGGTGGAAACATTTGGCACCGGAAAGATAGCGGACGAAAAGCTGGTTGAGGTTATCCGTGATAATTTCGATCTGCGCCCGGCGGGGATCATTAAAATGTTAAATCTTCGTCAACCTATTTACAAACAAACGGCAGCCTACGGACACTTTGGTCGTAATGACCTTGATCTTCCCTGGGAAAAAACCGACAAGGTTGATCTTTTGAAAAAATATTTATGAATTAAAGCTTTATGAGTTAATAGGTTTATTGGTTAAAAGGCCTGTAATTATAAAAAAATTGATTTATAATTATAAATCATGATATTTTTAAGCAAAGAAGAGCAGCGCAGCTTGTGTTAAAACTGTGCTGTTCTTTTTATATGCTAATATTCAATCGCTTAGGGAGACAATGATTAATCAGTATTTCCTTTGACAATACTATGCTAATTGCGAAGTTTATATCCATCATCAAGTTAGTGACGCTTAAAAAGAAATATGCTATACTAATACATAATCCAAACCGCAATGATTCACTACCAAGGAGAATACCCATGTCCTTTGCGCACCTTCACGTCCACACCGAGTATAGTCTGCTGGACGGTTCCAATAAAATAAAAGAATACATCAAACGGGTAAAAGAATTGGGCATGAACAGTGCCGCGATTACCGATCACGGTGTTATGTATGGTGTGATCGATTTTTATAAAGAAGCTAAGGTCCAGGGGATTAATCCCATTATGGGATGTGAGATATATGTTGCCCCCAATTCCCGTTATGATAAAGAATTAACCGGTGGTGAGGACCGATATTATCATCTGGTTCTACTGGCGGAGAATAACATTGGCTATGCTAATCTGATGAAAATAGTCAGTAAGGGGTTTACGGAAGGTTACTATTACCGTCCACGGGTTGACCTTGAGGTGCTAAACCAGTACCATGAAGGCATTATCGCTCTTTCCGCCTGTCTCGCCGGCGAGGTACAGCGTTACATCCAGAAAGGTCTGATCGATGAAGCCGAACGCGTGGCACTCAAATATCGGGATTGCTTTGGCGAAAACAACTTTTTTTTAGAATTGCAGGATCACGGTATCGCGGAACAGAAGACAGTTAATACCGCGTTGCTGGGGATGAGTAAGCGGCTGGGTATTCCGTT
>JAITWD010000108.1 GCA_031285465.1 Lachnospiraceae bacterium | reverse complement strand
AGCTAAACCCCGAATACCAGTTGCCCCATAAACCGGGGGTGTTGGTGCCCTATCTTGATATGATCCAGAAAGATTTGAATGATCGTTAACGCATTGGGTGATTTGTGTACATAATCCATGTAAGCATGAAACATATGACCGCTTGAGCCTGGTATCATTATAATAGTTTGACTAAGAATAATAATTATAGTATACTACACCTAATTTGTTCTGCACCTCACTGACGTATTAGCACTTTAATTTGTTAAAGTAAAACTGTACTAAACCATTTCTATAAGATGAAAAAGCTCACAAAAGGAATTAGAAAAACGATATAAGGAAAACCAGAGAAAGCAAATCAAGTATATAAGTAAGATAAAGATAGTAAGATAAAGACAGCAAGGATATAAAGCTATAACAAAAAATCAACAGCATAAAATCAATAATATAAAATCAACAGCATAAAATCGATAACAAAAAATCAATAACATAAAATCAATAACATAAAATCAATAATAAAAAATCGATAACATAAAATCAATAACATAAAACCCGAGACAGAAAAACTCAGATAGAAAAGGTTGAAAGAAAATTATGATTAAAAGTTTACTCCATACCCCCGAAGGGG
Source organism: Lachnospiraceae bacterium (assembly GCA_031285465.1). Lineage (GTDB taxonomy): Bacteria > Bacillota > Clostridia > Lachnospirales > Lachnospiraceae > UBA935. The sequence goes on along the minus strand of JAITWD010000108.1, from coordinate 2,078 downwards.
TCCGCGATATCCGCGGTGCTGAATATGCCCAAAAGCTCCGAGTCGAACAGCTTATCCATGACCGTTTTAAATTATACGGTTATGAAGATGTGGAGACGCCGACCTTTGAATTTTTTGATCTTTTTTCCCGAGAGATCGGCACCACGCCGGCGAAGGATCTTTTTAAATTCTTTGACCGTGAGGGCAACACCTTGGTCCTGCGTCCTGATTTTACCCCATCGGTGGCTCGGTGCGCTGCCCGGTCGTTAAGTTCCTTAGCGGGCGACAACAATGCGGTCCGCTCGCAACGTTTGTGCTACCACGGCAGCACCTTTACCAACACCTCCAGTTTACAGGGCAAATTAAAAGAACATACCGAGATGGGGATTGAGCTGATCGATCAACCCGGTGTCGAAGCGGACGGCGAAACGATCGCGTTGGTCATCGAATCGTTGTTAGCGGCGGGATTACAGGAATTTCAGATCAGCATTGGTCAGGTTGAGTATTTCAAGGGCATGTGTGCCGATGCAGGTTTAGATGAAGAAACCGAACTGGAACTACGGGATTTTATTGCCGGCAAAAATATCTTTGGCGCGGAAGACCTGCTGATTTCCCGTGGTGTAGATGAACTTCACCGCAATCGGCTGCTTAATATCACCGATCTGTTCGGTTCATCGTCGGTCTTGACCGATGCGGAGCAACAGGCCGACAACCAGCGCTCAAAGGAGGCCATCATGCGCCTTAAGCGCCTCTATCAGGTGCTTTGTCATTATGGCGTGGAGCAATACATTTCCTTTGATCTGGGAATGCTAAGCAAATATAATTATTATACCGGGGTTATTTTTAAGGCATATGCCTACGGTGTCGGTGATGTCATCGTTAAGGGTGGGCGTTACGACCTCCTCTTAGAAAAATTCGGTCAGCCGGCGCCGGCGATTGGTTTCGTGATCGTGATCGACGATCTGATGGCGGCTTTAGCCCGACAGCATACCCCGATTCCCACCGAACCGGTAGTGACCCTCACCTATACACAGGAAAATTATGCGGCTGTCCTGGCGAAGGCCCAAAGCCGTCGTCATCGCGGTGAACGGGTTAAAATGCAAAGACGAGAATAAACCGTAAGGTCCGCAAGAACCGGACCTAACAGTTTCTAAGTCTCGTCTCGACGAGAATAAACAGTAGTATTCGAAAGTACCGGACCTAACAGTTTCTAAGTCTCGTCTCGAAGAATGAATCGGAGATTCATTCTTACGGCGAAAGCTCAATTGCTGTTGTCGCTAAAGCGGCATGATCTTTAGGGGGTTGGTTACATAAATGTTTGTGCCTGGCGGCTCAAGGCTGGCAGGGATAAGAAAGGCATATATATCATCATGAGTGAAAATCAAAGCTATACAAGTGAGGGGTCACGCCCACTGAACAATAATCCGGAGAACATCAAACACCGCGTGTCGCCCAAAGATAACGACCGTTATATAACCTTTGCCCTGGGTAAAGGACGGCTGGCGGAGCAGACGCTGGGATTGCTTGAGCAGATCGGGATCACCTGCGAGGAGATCAAGGATAAGCGGTCGCGCAAGCTGATCTTTGTCAATGAAACCTATAAAATGAAATTTTTCCTGGCCAAAAGCCCCGATGTTCCCACCTATGTGGAATACGGTGCCGCCGATATCGGTGTTGTCGGTAAGGACACCCTGATGGAAGAAAATCGTCATGTATACGAAGTGCTTGATCTGGGCTTTGGTAAATGCCGGATGTGTGTCTGTGGACCGGCTTCAGCCACCGAACTGCTTAAAACCAATGCGATGATCCGCGTTGCCAGTAAGTACCCCAATATTGCCAAGGATTATTTTTATAATAAGCGGCATCAGACGGTGGATATTATCAAATTGAATGGATCGGTGGAATTGGGACCGATCGTAGGCTTAAGTGATGTTATTGTGGACATCGTTGAGACCGGCTCGACCTTGCGGGAAAACGGATTGACCGTCTTAGAAGAGATTTGCCCCCTGTCGGCGAGAATGATCGTCAATCAGGTCAGTATGCAGATGAATTTTGGGCCGATCAGGGAAATGATCGGACGGTTGAAGGAATGTCTTAAG
>JAITWD010000044.1 GCA_031285465.1 Lachnospiraceae bacterium | reverse complement strand
AAACTGCCTAAATAAGAAATTGAAAAATCTATGATTGCTCAAACTATCCCGGGTCAAATCGATAAATCCGTATTGTCGGAAATCCGCATCCGTAAATCCATAAACTCAGGACCGGTCATATTACGCGGCCGGGGCAGCTCTACCTCATACTCCGCTTTGACGATCGCCGGTGCCTTGCTTAAGAGGATGATCCGATTGCCCAGATATACCGCCTCTTCAAGATTATTGGTAACAAACAGTACCGTTCGTTTTTCCTGCTCCCAAATCCGTAAAATTTCATTTTGCATGGCATACCGGGTCTGGGCATCCAGAGCGCCAAAGGGCTCATCCATGATCAGTAGCTGCGGATTCATCGCATATGCCCGGGCGATTCCCACCCGTTGCTTCATTCCGCCGGACAGTGCCGAAGGATAGGCATTTTCAAAGCCCTGCAGACCGACCAGATCGATATATTTCTGACTGATCGCCCGCCGTTCCTTCTTAGGCATTCCTTTGAATTTGAGTCCCAGTTCCACATTTTCCATAACCGTCTTAAAGGGTAGGATCGCCCGTTTCTGGAAGACCATCGAAAATTCCGGATTGGGCCCCTTTATTTCCTGTCCGTTATAGATGACCGAGCCACCGCTTTTTTCCTCGATGCCGGCAATGATATTAAGCAATACCGTTTTGCCACAGCGACCGGGGCCCAGCAGTACCAGGAACTCTCCCTCCCGGATATCAAAGCTGACATCGGACACCGCTTCAAAATAGTTTTTCTTACCTAAGTAAAGTTTGGAGAGGTTTTTAACCTCCACCTTTTTCTTGACGGCGGTCTTACCAGCCGTTTGGTCTAATTCAATCGTTTCATTTATTTGTTCCATGGTGCCACCAACCTCTCTGCCCGATTCAAAAGGAATGCCAGCAGGGCTCCGATAATTGCGATCGCAATAACCGCCACCAATACCAGCGCCATGTCGGTTATCGACCATCCCTTCATTACTAACGCTCCCAATCCCTGTTTTGCACCCATCATCTCGGCGGCAAGTACTACGGTCCAACCACTGCTGACCGAGGTACGGATACCGGAAAAGATGGAGGGAACAGCGGTCGGTATAATGATTTCTTTTAAAATCTGAAGGCGTTTCCCACCAAAGATAATGCCCACATCGGTGTTGATGCGATCGACCAGCGAGATGCCTGCCGCGGTATTGATCAGTACGGGGAAGAAGCTACCGATAAATACTAAGAGTACCTTGGGGAATTCGCCGATACCAAACCACATGATGATGATCGGAATCCAGGCAATGGGGGGGATCGGTCGGAAAAATTCCAAGAGACTGCCGATCGAGGCTTTGCAATATTTATTGGTTGCGATCAGCACGCCGATAACGATGCCTAGGGTCCACGAGAACAATAGCGCCGTCAGCACCCGTTTCAAGCTGGCTATTACATGACCGAAAATATTGGCATCGGCAATGGGGGTCGTGAAGGTTTTCAAAAATCGTTCGTAAACCTCTGTCGGGGTGGGGAATACTTTGTTTTCGCCACTTGAAAGGGATATCCAGCCGATCACGATCAGCATAATTGCCAGAACCGGCAGCAGATTATAAAACAGTTTTTTTCCTTTATTCTGCTTCATTCAAATAACCATGCCTTTCCGTTGCCTGCAGATTTTATTGAGATCGAGGTAATCTGCGGGCATTATATTTATAACTTTAAGATCAGATAAGTAGTGTGGTGTTAAGCCCTATCGGGTCACCTTCCAGCGGAGGAGGTGATTTTCAATGAGTGTAAATAAGAAGGACATGCAGGCGCCCAGGATTCCGATCAGGAGCATTCCCATTACGACGATGTCAGCACGGCTGAACTGTCGGCCCATCTGGATCATAAAGCCCAGTCCGGCAGAAGCGGCCAGCATTTCTGCTGCGACGAGAGTGGACCAGGAATTGCCCAGCGCCAGGCGGATGCCCGCCATGACCATCGGCACCGCCGAGGGGATACTGATACGGAAGAAAATTTCGGTGTTTTTAGCTCCCAGGGTTTTGGAGACATTGACCAAAACCGGGTTGGTCAGCTTGACGCCGGTATAGGAATTGATAACGCAGGGGACAAAGGCGGATAGAAAGATGATCAGCACCTTTGCTTCCAGACCGATGCCCATCCACATGACTACGATGGGGATCCATGCGATCGAAGGTACCGGACGGACCAATTCAAAGATCACGGTACAAAACCGGTCCATGCCCTTATACCAGCCCATCAGCAGTCCCAGTGGTACTCCCAGGATCACCGCCGCAAAGAAGCCAAATAGTGAAACCTGCAGGCTGGCGAGAATATTGGTGAGGATGGTATTGCCGTCGGGGACCTTTGAGGAAAATTTACTCATAAAGGCCTTTAAGATCGTAGTCGGCGACGGTAGGGTCCGGGAATTTACGAGTCCATTGTCCACTACCGCCTGCCAGACTACCAGAAATAAGATAAGGGTAGCAACCGTCAATAGTCGCAATCTGACCGTCTGTCTGGCCTCTTTGCGGCCGTGATCAACCATCATTTTTTTAATTTCTTGTTCGTTCATTGCCATAATGCCGATTGCTCCTTCCATCTCTTGTGAAACACACATTATTTTCCTAAAGCTGCTGCCATAAATTCATTGGTTGAGTGACCTTTAAAAAGTTCATCATCACCTTCCATGTAGTTGCCGGCTTGGATGAAGAAGTCGAGGATGTCGGCGGCGCGTTGCTCGGTTATACATACGTCGGAACCTTCAGCGATATCGGTCATCATTTGGTAGCTTTCTTCCATGGTGTAGAAATCTTCGGCATCAAGGAAAATTTTAGCAACATCTTCGGTAATGGATTTTCCTGATTCATCACAGTAAGCAACGAGGTCGGCAACGGCCGCTTCTTTATTTAATTCGATCCATTCAACCGCTTTGAAGTAGCCCTTTAAGAAGGCAACAACCTCAGCCTTTTTGTTGGCCATCGCATCTTCGGTTGCCATCAGACAGCT
>JAITWD010000306.1 GCA_031285465.1 Lachnospiraceae bacterium | reverse complement strand
TAGCCTCGGCAAATTTCACCGCACCTTCAGCAGTCAGGGTCAATGATACCGCCGGCTCACTGTTACCCATCGCATCGGGCTGATAAACCGCCTCGGCATTCGCCACATCGGTTCCTTCCAGGACCGTCACCCCTGCTGAATTGACGAAAATAAGCGAACCGGGTTTTCCCAATTCCTCCAAAATCGTATTAGCATCGGAAACCCCAGGGATTTCAATGTTGATCCGGTCACTTCCCTCACGGTATACAATAGCTTCACTACTGTACCCCTCGACCCGCTGTTGCAGCTTATAGACCGTGTCGGACATGTCCTCGTCACTGGGTGTTTCTTCACTTACCACCTGATAGGTGATGCTGACACCACCGGCAAGATCCAATCCCAAATTAATCCCTGCCGCCGAACCGGTCTGCTCGGCACCAATGCCAAATGCTGACAGATATCCAAAACCACCCAATAAGAGCACAAATATCAGCAGATAGGTTATTGCTTTTCCTTTTTTCATTTCGTAACTACACTCCTTTCACTATCGGCAGACCTTGCGTCCCCACCGGTCTCTGCCCCTCTTCCTTATGGTTACTAATACGGCTGTCGCCGCCTTCATCTCTTTGGTTACTAATACAACTGCCGTCGCCTTCATCTCTTATGATCGCCTATACAACTACCGGCGTCTTCATCTCTTATGATTGCTTATACAAACCGGCGCCTTCGTCTCTTTAGGTGCGTGCGACCGACATGATTTACTCTGCCAGTGCTGCCTTGATCATGATCGCACACTCCACCCGCTTACGCTGTAACTGACAACCCAGTTCATATATATCGTCGATACGCCCATGTATACTATGGGAATTGGCAGCGCATCCGCCACTACAATAAAAGCGGGCAAAACAGGTGCGACAGGCCGGTTTCGTATAGACATTCAGCGCCTTAAATTCCTCTCCGATCGCCCGATTAGTGATACCCTCGGTAACATTCCCCATTAAAAACCCCTCACGGCCGACAAATTGATGACAGGGATAAAAATCCCCCCACGGAGTCACCGCCAGATACTCACTCCCCGCACCGCAGCCCGACAGTCGTTTTGCCACACAGGGCCCCCCGGTCATGTCGATCATGAAATGGAAAAAATTAAACCCATTTCCTGCTTTATCCCGCCGGATCATCTCCTGGGCAAGGCGGTCATACTCGGCAAATAGCACCGGCAAATCCTCTTCACACAGGGCATAATCCCGCTCTCCGTCATGAGCCGTCGTTTGCCCATCGGCCGCTGACACCACCGGCTCCACCGATATCTGTTCAAAACCACAATCGGCAAGGTGTAACACATCCTCTGCAAAATCAAGATTATGTCCGGTAAAGGTCCCACGCACATAATAACCGTTCTGATCACGACTGGCAGCCGCTTTTTGAAACTTAGGCAAAATCTCATCATAACTGCCCTGACCACCACGATGGGGACGCATCCGGTCATTGACCGCCTTACGACCATCAATGCTTAAGACCAGATTATTCATCTCGGCATTGATAAAGCCCATCATCTCATCACTTAGTAATACCCCGTTAGTGGTCAGCGTAAAACGAAACTTCTTGCGATTTGGCGCCTCCAGGCTACGGCCATAGGCCACCAGCTCCTTAACCACCGACCAGTTCATCAGTGGTTCACCACCAAAGAAATCCACCTCGAGATTAACCCGGTCACCCGAATGGGCCACCAGAAAATCCAATGCCTTTTTGCCCGTTTCCAAATCCATCATCGCCCGACGGCCATGATATTCCCCCTCTTCGGCAAAACAGTACCGGCAGGCAAGATTACAATCGTGGGCAATGTGCAGACAGAGCGCCTTGACCACGGTCGGGCGTTGCCGGTATTGGTCGATGTATTGCTCATATGTATCACCGGTAAAAAGCAACCCCTCTTCATACAGATCCATTATCTCTTCCATCGCTGAAGATATGACTGCGGAGCCTTCCCGGTCCTCCACATGATCCAAAAGCAGTTTGATGGCGCCGATGATATCATCGCGCCCGGTTATCCCCTGCTCGATCAAAACGGCCACCTGTGGCAACAATCCGTATACCGTTTCGTCCACCACATGCACCGAACCACTGTTAATGTCCAGCACAATATTGTACCCGTTATTTTTATATTGATGAATCAATGCTTGTCCCAATTATCCTGGTTTCCTTCCACCTTTTTTACATAAAACGACAATCACTTATGCCGCTATATATGGCTCTAAGAAAACACTGATTTAATAAGTGTTTCCTTAGACACTCCGCGGGATGCGCACGGATTTGCAATGGGCATTGGTACTTCGTGCCGCAAATCCGGCGCGGAAAACGCTTTAACCAGCGTTTCCCTAAACGTATAATAAGCAGCGAAATGCTTCGCTGCTTAATCGCTGATTTATTTTACCTTCTCACAACTTTGATTTCCGACGGTGCAGGAGGTCTTGCAGGCCGATTGACAGGAGGTTTGGCATTCCCCGCAGCCACCCGTTTTAATTGTCTGGTTCAGCTTCCTCGTGCTTAAAGTTTTAATATGTTGCATCATAATCTCCTTTCAGATCTTTTTGATAATAAATAGCAAATCAATAGATAATTATCCTACCAAGTATAGCATAATTTTTTTTGAATATAAAGCATTTTTTGTCATTTATCCCAATGTTGCTCAGACAGGACGTTTATGTTCACTCGTACCTCGTGAACAATAATATGCACACCGGATGCAGCATAGCTGCATTCGGGCGCCTGCATAACTCGGGATTTTGTGCAAAATCCGCACAAAACACCTCGCGGAACAGTCGCTCATGACAGTTGTTGGAACAATACTGTCAAGTCATAACAGTACCTCGTTCATAATAACCATCCGCCGGCAATTCTTCTACGATAACGTCTCTTCCGGTGCCTCAACCTCTTCCGGCAAGGTCAGGAGCACCTTAACGATCCGGTTCTGACCGATGCCCCGCACCTGTAAAATAATCCCTTCCTCGATGGTGATGGTCTCACCATCGTCCGGCAGACGATCAAGACTCTCGATCAGCAGACCGCCGATCGAATCGTAATCCTCTGAATCCAACTCGGTCCCCAGCGCATCATTGATATCATCCAGCTTCATACCGCCCTCCACTAAATAGGTCCGGTCACCCACCTCCTGGATCAACTCCCGCTCGTCTTCGTCATACTCATCCCTGATTTCGCCGACGATCTCCTCCAACAGGTCTTCTAAGGTGATCATCCCGACGGTCACACCATATTCATTCAAAACAAAGGCAACATTGATGGTATCGGCACGCATCTCCAGCATCAGATCGGCGATCCGCTTAAACTCATAGGTATAAAATGCTCCGCGCATGATATCCCTTACCCGGAAGGCATCACGATCACCCACCAGGATAAAATCCTTGATATTGATAAGACCTACGATATTGTCCTTATCCTCTTCATAAACCGGCAGGCGGGTATACATGCATTCTCGGAAAAGTTCCAATAACTGCTGATAATCGGCATCAATATTGATACTCACCATATTGATCCGGGGGATCATCACATCACGCGCCTGAGTATCACTGAAATCAAAAACGTTATAGATCATTTCCCGCTCTTCGGTTTCGATCACACCGTCCTCATGACTGACATCAACATAGGTTTTAAGCTCGGTCTCGGTCATCGATGCCTTGTAGTTGGGATCGATATGCAACAGCCATAGGATCACATAGGCAATCTTATCAATTATAAAAATAACCGGTGTCAGCACCCGGATAAACACAAGGACAAAGGAGGCATAGGATAGCACTAATTTTTCCGCATAGAGGTTGGCCAAGGTCTTGGGCAATATCTCACCGCCCAATAAAACCAGCAGGGTCAGGATACCGGTCGCGATACCGACCGCCACATTTCCCCATATCCTGATAGACACGGCCGTCGTCAGGGCCGAAGCAGACAT
>JAITWD010000292.1 GCA_031285465.1 Lachnospiraceae bacterium | reverse complement strand
AGCTGTGCGTCACCTTAGGGGCACAAATGCTGCTTGCCGCCGATCGCGCTCCCGATATCGCCACCGCCACCGCCTTGATCCGCCAGACCATTACCGATGGCAGCGCCCTTGCCAAATTTGCCGAGTTCATTGCCGCTCAGGGGGGCGATCCCGATTATGTCCATCATCCCGGGCGATTGCCGGTTGCCTCACTGGTTGAACCATTAATCGCGCCCTGTGCCGGTTTTATCGAACAGATCACCTGTGATGCCGTCGGCCACTGCTCCCTGATCCTGGGCGGCGGACGTCTGACCAAAGACAGCCCCATCGACCTGACCGCCGGGATCCTCCTCAATAAAAAGGTCGGCGACCCAGTCGATAAAGGCGAGCCCCTTGCCTGGCTCCACGCCAATGACCAGCAAAAGCTAAGCGAAGCCAAAAGTAAACTGCTAAAGGCATATAAATTCAGCGATAAAGCGGTTAACGTCCCCAGTCTGGTCAAGGGATTTATTACTTAAGGGAGTGTGTAAGACGAGACTATGTGTAAGACAAGACTCAGGGAAATACTGATTAATTCAGTGTTTCCCTGAGTCTCGTCTTGCGCAATTTCACGTAGTGTTTATGTCATCACTCAAACAAATCCACATGGGTTCCCGTTGCAGTAAAAACAAGTATCAGTTTTTCGTCAAACTTTTTGTATATCAATATCCAGTCACCCTCACCATCAACATGGCACTCACGGTATCCGATGTAATTGCCTTTAAGTGGATGATCACTGTATTCAGGTGGCAATCGGGAGTGTATTTATTCAATTTCTCCCTCCTTAGCATCTTCCAAGTCCATAGCAGCAAACATTTCGCTAGCATTGGAGAAGGAGGTTGGCTTGCGGGAACCGTTAGCATATTCTTCTAAAATCTGCTCGGTTTCCTGTATTGCCGATAGAGTATCGGAATTTAATTTGGGCTCACGAATTTCGAACGGAAACCCGCACTTCTTGATAGACATATGCAGAAACACGTTAATAGCTTCGCTCAAATTAAGACCAAATTCCGCAAAAGTGCTTTCGGCCTTCGCTTTAATTGTGGGATCAAGTCGAATATTGTAATTTGTTGTTTTCATTTAAAATCACCTCCATTTCAATGTTATCACAATGAATATACAATGTCAATAAGACCAACCGATGTCAATAAGCCCCAGATTTGAAGAGTGTCAGTAAACCAGCAAGAGCGTTCCCATGACCACCAAGTCATAGAACGCTCTTCTTTTTCATATAGTATACCATGAGAAAAAGAGACCATACCCCCCCATCCGCCAAAGAACCTAAAAGAGAATCACTCATCCAATCCTTAAAGCTTCCCAAGGATTCCATGCTGGGTGCCTCCATCGTCACCGTAACCGGCAATTCGGAAGCCTTTATCGAAAACTACAAAGGCATGATCGAATATACCGACGAGACCATCCTCCTTCAGGGCAAAACCTGCCGCATCTGTATCCAGGGTAAAAAACTCTCCATCGATTACTATACCAACGAAGATATGAAGATCAGTGGTCGCATCCATTGCGTCCAGTATTTATAGAAAACGCTGATTAAAGCGTTTCCCCAGAAACATGACTATGAAGTTATTTCGAGAGGAGCGACAATGCTAAAGCTGATTCAATATTTGAAAGGGTATGTGATCATCAAGGTATGGGGCTTCTCGCCTGAGCGGTTCATGAACCTGTGTAGCAACCATCAACTTTTTCTGTGGGACATCGCTAACTTCGGCGAGTACTATACGATGTGCATCAGCATCAAAGATTTCTATAAGCTTAAAACTATTACCAGAAAAACAGGGACAAGGGTGGTGATCCAGAAACGTTGCGGACTGCCTTTTTTTGTGCCCAAGCTAAAGAAAAGGAAGGTTTTTGTTCTGGGACTGCTTGGCAGCATCGTCTTCTGGATATGGATGTCCGGCTATATCTGGGCAATTGAGTTGCAAGGCAATTACTATGTGACCAACGACGAACTGATGGCATTTGTCGCCGAAATGAACATTGAAGTCGGCAGCAAAACAAGTAAGGTGGATATCGAAGCGCTGGAAAAATCCCTGCGCAGTGAATATGATATCATTACCTGGACCTCCGCCCGCATCGATGGCACCCGCCTGGTCATCCAGATCAAGGAAAATGAACTGACCGAAACCCAGCCGACCGAACCAACCCTCCAGGAGGGCGCCGGCTACGACCTTGTTGCCGAAAAGGATGGTACGGTGGTCAGCATCATTACCCGTAGCGGCGTCCCCCTGGTGACCGAGGGTAGCGAGGTGATGGCCGGCGATATCCTGGTGCAGGGCGGTGTCCCGCTTTATAATGATGACACCACCATCCGTAATTACCAATACTGCGTTGCCGATGCCGATATCTACATCCGTACCCGCTACCAAGGCACCGAAACCCTGCCGGTCTGGTATGACGAAAAGCAATACAGCGGTGAAGAAAAGCAATCCCCTTTCATTGAACTGTTCGGTAAACGCTTTGCCATCAAGCTATACCGCCAACCCTATGAAACCTACGACACCACTTTAGATATGCACCAACTAAGGTTATTGGAAAATTTCTACCTCCCCATCTCCTACGGAACCGAACGGGTGCGCGAATACACGCTGGTTACCCAGCAATACACCAAGGAAGAGGCTAAAGCGATCTTCACCGAACGCACCGTTAAAATAATAGAAACTTTAATGGAAAAAGGGGTACAAATAATACAAAAAAATGTTACAATGAAAAAAGACAGTTTTAACTGGTATCTTGACATAAATTTTGATATCATAGAAAAAGCTGGAAAAATCACCCCGACCACCCTGACCATAGCCGGTGAAGCCGACCCAGCCACAGGAGCTCCAGCATCACAAGATCCAACAGCACAAGCCCCACCAGCACAAGATCCCATCACCGATTAAATAATAAGAATTTTTTTCATAACCTTGAAGACAACATGCACAAAGGGGTTTCGCCCCGCGCGATTTTGGCAGTAAGCTTCGTGCCGCTTACGATCGTCACCAAAACCCTGCGGGGCTGCTTAGTGGCACTTAGCTTACGGACACATGAGCCGCGGGGCGAATACCCCTTTGCGCAGGTTGTCACGACACCC
>JAITWD010000202.1 GCA_031285465.1 Lachnospiraceae bacterium | reverse complement strand
AAACTTTGGGCAGTTCTGGGATGGCCCCGGCGGTTACTGGATCAATGTGACCGAGACGACCATGGTGCGCCTGACCTCCAAGGCTAACCCCGGTGTATATCTGGACTATACGATCGTTTACAATGAACCGGTACGGACCGGTAACCTGTTATCGGCATCGGAGACCACCTTTACCGCCGGTGCAGGCGGCGAAATCGGCATCCCGCTACCGATGATCGACGGCGATTATCCGCGCGGTAACGATATAGACAAATTTGTTTTTGAGAAGAAGGTAAATGGTAACTGGGTAGAATTAAGTGATTTTGCTGCAAGCGGTTTCAGCTATCAGGCGAATGGCTATAACAGTCTGTCCGCCAATGATCAGTGGGGCTATTGGATCGACTACATCTATGGCATATGGTTCCAGCCGATCCAGGTCGATATGGAAATCCGGGTCGGTTATCCGACCAACGGAGCGGTCGGCGGTCCGATCAATGATAACTATGTCACCTACCAATTTATCGGCAATCCCAATGCAGTACGGCCGGATGTATCCGATCTGGGTAATATCGAACTGGGAACCTCTACGGACGCTGATCTTGCCGATTGGGAGATGATCTGGAATGATGAATTTAGCGGGACGACCCTTGACCGCAGTAAATGGAACTTTGATCCCGGCTACTACCTGAATGATGATCCCGGAACATGGGGATGGGGCAACGCCGAGTTGGAGTATTACACCGAAAGCAGTGATAATATTTTCGTTGAAAATGGCAACCTTAATCTGCGGGCGCTTAGTGATCCGAAGACCTTCCCGCAGGATCCCGATCGGGTAGCACCCTATTCTTCGGGCAAGGTGGTGAGCAGAGGCAATTTCTCCTTTAAATACGGCCGGATCGATTTCCGTGCCAAGTTACCGTCAGGTGATGGTTTGTGGCCGGCATTGTGGTTGCTGCCGACCGATGATACCTACGGCACCTGGGCAGCTTCGGGTGAGATCGATGTTATGGAAGCCAGGGGTCGTTTACCTGGCGCGACCAGTGGTGCACTGCACTTCGGCGGTCAATGGCCGGCCAATACTAATATCGGCGCCGATTATTCCTTTGCCGACGGCGGGCGGTTCGATACCGATTACCACGTTTATAGTGCCGTATGGGAGGATGATAATATTAAATGGTATGTTGACGGTAATTGTTTCTTTAAAGCAACCAGTGCACAGTGGTATTCACTCGCCGATGGCGGTAACGATCTGGCACCCTTTGATCAGGAATTCTTCATCATTATGAACCTGGCAGCCGGTGGCTGGTTTGACGGTGGTATCACCCCCGACCCGAATGCTTTCCCGGCAACGATGCAGGTGGACTATGTCAGGGTTTATCAGGCAGAAGGCAGTACCGATGGATCGTATACCAATAATGGCGGATCGGGCATCGATATTCCCGGACCGCAGGATCCGACCGAACCGGTTGATCTGGTTGAGTTGGGCACGGGAAAGGCAGTGACCGCGTCGGGATCGGAGAATATAGTTTTCATACCGGAGTCGGTCAATGATGATGATCTGGGGACCCGTTGGGCTTCCGACTTTACCGATGATGCATGGTTGGTGATGGATCTGGCTGAGGTTAATACGGTTAGCAAGGTGGTACTTAACTGGGAGACCTCATATGCAGCGAAGTATGAGATTTATACCTCGGTCGATGGCGTTAACTATACCAAGGTTTATACACAGAATAATGGGCAGGGTGGTGTTGAGACGATCGATCTGACGCCGGTTGCGGCTCGCTATGTGAAGTTCCAGGGAGTAGAGCGGGCATTGCCTTATGGGTATTCGTTATGGGAGATGGATGTGTTTGGCGTTACGGAGTAAGATCATAAGGTTATTGAGGGTAACGCGGATTTGATTAGTGTTTCCTTAGACCGGAGTAGAAAAATAAAGGGGGCTACCGTGGATCAAGTGACTGCGGTGGCCCCTTTTGGTTGCGGATTGATCAAGTATCAGGTAATATAAAGATGAGGTTGTAAATCGGACAAAAGCTTGATGCAAAAAATGCAGATGTGGATTTAAGAGAGGACAATAAGGGATGAAGGGTCATAAAATAAGGTTATTGACAGTTATCATGACGCTATTACTGCTGACTTTAATGGCTTGCGCGCAAAGGACAAGTATGCCGGTAACAGCACCGTCGGCAGAATTACCGGCCGTATCATTGCCAGGACGATCGGAAACGATCGCTTCCGCGCCATCACTTTTGCCGGAAGAAGCGGCGCAGACGGTCGGTGATGCCGCGTTGTATGAACCGTTTGCCGATTTACGGGGGATAAATGAAAAAATGTATTTGACCGGTGAAGAATATGTGCCGGAGGATATTTACACCTACTGGTTTAATCAAAATACCGTGTTTGAGGGGAGTGAAGCGGTCGCTGCCGGGATTTTAGAAGAAGGCAAGGATCCCGGCTTAAGTATATCACAACTTCATGCGCAGGGCATTACCGGGCAGAGGGTTACGGTGGCGATTATCGACCAGCCACTTTTGCCCGATCACCATCCTGAATATCGTGATAATATCGTGAGTTATCACACGGTTGGTTTTGACGAAGATTTTCAGGAAAGCTCTATGCACGGTCCGGCGGTAGCCAGTTTGTTGGCAGGAGAGCAGATCGGGACCGCCCCCGATGTACAGATTTATTATGTTGCGCTTAAATTTTGGGAGCGAAATGCACCGACGCTTGGTGCACAAGCACTTGACTGGTTGATCGCACAGAATGAAGCTTTGCCCAAGGGCGAAAAAATCCGGGCGGTTAGTATTTCGGTCGATTTTACAGACAGTGAATTTTTTGACGATCCGCTTGTTTGGGATGAAGCGGTTACCCGGGCGCATGAAGCGGGAATTTTAGTTTTTGATGCTCGCGCCGGTTATGAAACCTGTGTTTTTTGGCCCAGTACCTTTGACCGCAGCAACCGTAATGATATTACGTTAAGTTACATTGGGAATCCACGGGGCGATTTCAGTGAATGTCCGGATAATGCGATCGGAACACCGGTAGGGTATCGTACGGTTGCCGAAGTCTATCGGGAAGGAGAGTATGCCTATGCTTATGACGCTGAAGGCGGACACAGTTGGGCAATACCTTATGGGACAGGGGTGCTTGCTCTGGGGTGGCAGATAAATCCCGATCTGACCGGACCGGAAATGATCGATCGGATGATGGAAACGGCCTATGAGAATGAGGCGGGCGATCGTTTTCTTGACCCGGTGGCGTTGGTCGAGAGGATTAGGGAGCAGTAAAGGAAATGCTGATTAAATTTTTTGGATCGCCTACTCATCCTTGGCAAATGCCGTCTCCGGTCGAAAACCATTACAACATTTCCTCCTACAGGACAATTACATTCTCTCCGCACAATTCACTTCCCACAATTCCCCAAATAACTTATAATACCATCATAGACAACCGCATTTTACTGGGCATTACTGTCCATCATCACAGAATGAGCGGTGTTCAACCACCATATGATCAACCACCATCTGACTAATAAGAAAGGAGCCGAAATGACCGAACAAATTGTCGCACTTTCCCTCGGCAAAGTGCAGACCTTCATATTTGACACCATTAATTGTGACTCTATAAATGCCGGCGCCAGGGAGCGCCAGGTCCCCCCTACCCTTAGGGCTATTGAAAGGGCATCCTATGAATTATCGCGTGG
>JAITWD010000188.1 GCA_031285465.1 Lachnospiraceae bacterium | reverse complement strand
TGTGTTCCCACTTAGCTATGATGGTGGTCAGACCTACCAAACCAGCGGTTTTCTGCCGGCGATCAATGCCAATACCCAAAACCGGGAGCTGGCTTTTGACTTCCTTCAGTTCATGGTGTCAAAAGAAATGATGGTGTCACCCGAACAATTATTCTGTGCGGTCAACCGGAACGCAGTTGCCGAAAAAGCGGCGCTTGACTACGAAAGCACATTGGCTGGCGGGTATGCGCCGGAGGGGTTTGATGAGGAGGCGCTTGAAAATAATCTGGTGGTTTTCGACCGGCTGGCGGCAAAATTAAATGTTTTAGCGGATATGGACCCAAAGGTGATCGATTTTCTTTATGAAGAGCTGGGCAAATTTTTTCAAGGTGCCATCAGCGCCGGGGAGGCCTGTGAAGGCTTGCAGTCGAAGCTTTCCATGTACCTTAACGAGTAGCGCGCTATGATGAAAAAGTACACCGCGTTCTACTTCGTCCTGCCGGGGTTGCTGGGGATGATCCTCTTCTTTATTGCCCCCTTTGTGATGTCGCTAGGTTATGCTTTTACAAACGACGGTGCGGTTGGGTTTGATAACTTTATCCTTCTCTTCGGCAATCCTTCCTTTAAGCTGGCACTGGGAAACACCATTAAATTCATGGTCTGCGCCATCCCGCTTAATATCGTAATCCCACTATTGATCGCCGGCTTGCTCGTTAACCTGCCGGGTAAGGCGGCACGGTGGTTAAAGACATTATTTATGTCGCCGTTAGTCATCCCGGCTGCCTGTACAGCCTTCTTTTTCCAAAGCTTCTTTGGTGGGAACGGGCCGGTAGCGGAGCATTTGGGGGTGACGACCGGTTGGATTTCGACCGGGCATTCCTTTGCCATCGCGGTCGGAGTCTATCTCTGGAAAAATATGGGCTATAATCTGGTGTTGGCACTGGCAGGCTTATCAAGCATCCCCAAGGAATACTATGAATGGTCGGAGGTGGAGGGGATGGGGCGGATCGGCTCTTTCTTCCGGATCACGATCGTGTATCTGGTACCGACACTGTTTATCATGTTCGTGATGTCGTTCATAAGTTCCTTCAAGGTTTATCGGGAATTATATATGTTGGCGGGAAATTACCCTAATGAGAATATCTATATGCTCCAACACTATATGAACAACCAATTTGAGCAGTTAAATTACCAAAATCTGACGGCAGCGGCGTTTGTGATCACGGTTGCAGTATCGGTCCTGTGTGTGTTGTTTTTTATCCTTGACCGGAAAACCGATTTTGGGGAGTAAAATGGAGTGTGAGGATGTATGGCAAAGGTAAAGAAAATCGTGACAAGGTTGCCGATCGGACTTGTGCTTATGGTGATCGCGCTATGTTATTTATTTCCGCTGTTGATCACCCTGACCAACTCATTTATGTCCAAAGCGGAGATTGTTCGCCATTTCGGCAATAAATATGATTGGTTTGACAGCGAGCGGGCGTTGGCAGAGGAGACCCATTATGCCGAGTATGAATTGATCCCGGAAGTCCTCTCGCCTGAACAGTACAGCACGCTATTATTCAAGACACCCGCCTACCTTGATCGATTTGTCAACTCGCTCTATCTGACCATTCCGACCATTCTGTTACAGGTCGTGATCGGCTCGGCGTCGGCTTACGGTTTTACGGTTTGGCGGTGTAAATACAAAGAGCTATTGTTTTGTATCTACATAATCGTGATGGTGCTGCCCTTTCAAGCGACGCTGGTGTCTAACTATATTATCGCTGGTCAACTGGGTCTGCTTAATGACCGGCTTTCGGTTATATTGCCGATGGGATTTAGTCCATTTGCGACCTTCGTACTACGACAGAATATGAGGGAAATACCCAAAAGCGTCTTTGAAGCCGCCCAGATGGACGGTGCGGGACACTTGCGGCGCTTTTGGGAAATCGCCCTTCCGCTCTCTAAAGGAGGGCTTTCATCACTGGTGATCTTAAGCTTTGCCGATTGCTGGGCGATGGTGGAACAGCCGCTGATCTTTTTACAGGATGCCGACATGGAGCCGCTATCGGTGGCGCTGTCGCTACTCGGACAAGAGGACATGGGCCTCATCTTTGCTGCGTCGGTGTTCTATATGTTGCCGGTCGTGTGGTTGTTTTTATACGGTCAGGAATACTTTGAACGCGGAATCAAACTATCGGCACTGCGCTAAAAAGGAGAAGGCGGTTTCGCAAGGGGGGTAGTGTGAAAAATCAAAGATTTTTCACTTTTGATTTGAGCAGTTTCGCAAGTGGAACTTGCGAAATGCATGGGGATTATTATGGATAAATTAGCTTTAAGAGATGATGGCAAGCGACGTTTACGCAAGGTATTGTATGTTTATATTGCGGTGATCATGGTGCTTATTTTTTGTTCTAAGACCATCTATAACTATTCACTGCCCAGAGTCACGGTGGTGATGCCAAATGTGGGGCGACTAAATAAGGAACTTTTAGCGCACGGTGTAATTGAGTATGCCGAGACCATCGACCTATGCGCGGATAATGCCGGGCGTATCGACCAGCTCTTGGTTCATGAAGGCGATATTGTTACTGCCGGGATGGCGATCGCCCAGCTGGCCGATCCGATACCGGACGCGGTGGCGACATATGAAGCCGGGCTTGCCGGCGAACGGATCGATAACCGGCTGGCAGTCTTAGCGTTAAGCAGAACCGATTTACAAAATAAACGGGCAAGGCTGCAAGCCGATCCGGCGGAGCTGCTCCCATACAAAAACGCGATAACCGATGCCCAAACCGCGCTAAACCGGGCACAGGACCAATACGATCAGGCACTGTCGATCGTTCGTGACGGTCACAGCGCTGCGGCGGAGTTTGTTCAAGCGGTCGCCGACGCTGAGCGTGAATGGAGCAAGCGAAGGTCCGAACTGCAAAATGCCGAGGAGGAGCTGGCACGGATCGAAAGCGAGGGGGGCGAGTCATTAGAGGATGACGAGTTGCCCGGCGGTGGCGAGACACCTGTGGATGGCGAGCAGCCTGGCGGTGGCGAGACGCCTGTGGATGGCGAGCAGCCTGGCGGTGGCGAAACGCCCGTGGATGGCGGAAATGCAGGTGATGGTGAGAATCGTGAGGAAGGTGAAACGGTTGGGAATAACGATGAGGAGTGGGACGCGGCAAAACAGAAGTGTGCGCAAGCAAAGGTAGCGGTCGAGGATGCCGAGTATGCCTATAATAGGGCGGTATC
>JAITWD010000129.1 GCA_031285465.1 Lachnospiraceae bacterium | reverse complement strand
GGGTGGTGTCGTGAGGATCATGCTGCTGGAATGAGGGCGGAACTGGCGATAAGAGGACGGGAAAGCCACCGCCAGCCGGTTGAACCTTGCGGTGGCTTTCCCAGGTTATCTTATGGGATATTCATATACTGCAAACGGTAGCCATAAAACAGGTTCGCCTTTATCGGCAATGTGCTCTGAAAACTTTCTGACTTCTGAATATGGATTTTGGATTAAGCCAAGTTCATTTACGATGAGTGGATATTTTTCGGCAATATCTTGGTCTAATCTATTGCAAAGATAGGTATGGAAGCCGCCATAATCCCAGCCTAATAGGTCATACCCTAACCATTGCCCGTAAGGTGGTTGGTCCTTTGATGGGAGCAGTGGGTTGTAAGTATCTTTTATCTCACCAAGAAAAGCCGCTTGATAAACCCCTTCTAATGCGATTGAAACTATCCGGGCTTTTGATAAATGAGATAAATACTGGGAATAAAAATCATGTGCATCGGAGAAATTTGCAAAGCGGCTGTCACTATCTAAGCGTTGCTCATTAAACAAATGTGAAACATGCTTTTTCATATTTTCAAAATCAGTGTCAGAAAGTCTCAGTAATTTTTTATATTTGGTCTGTTTGTCAGTGTGGTTTTGCCAAAAACAACCGGTCAATGATGGGTGGTGATCACAGATACATCCACTGGCAGATAATACCCATTCACAGGGCAAAGCGATATGATTTGGCTTGGATACGGGTTCAATAATATAATAGCCGAAATTTATAAAATCCATTTATGCACCTACCAATGTAAAGATCATTTGTATATTACCTTTGTCTTATTGTAACAGGCATAGGGTGTTTTTTCAATCCAATTAGTAAGTACTGTGTGCTTGCGGATATTGGCGGTTTGTTAAAGTTATGTTAAGTAGGAATAGCGATAAGAGGATGGGTAAGCTAGACGGTACAAAGGGGTATGTGATAAAATTGAAAAGGCAAGGAAATATAAATGAGATTTACAGCTAGAGCATTGCTTAAGAATCGTAATACAGGGAAAATTTTATTAATTAAGTATCTGGATCGGGAATCGAAGTCCACACAACAACTTTCAAGCGGTTTCTGGGCTATGCCCGGCGGTGGCGTCGAACGTGGTGAAGATTTTTCGCAAGCATTAAAGCGGGAGATTTATGAAGAAACCGGTATAGAGGACATAGAGATCAAGGATTGTCTAATGAGCAGAAACATATTTTTAGAGCTTACACACAATCAGGATCAATTTTATTATGAGCGATACTATCTGGTAGAAACCGACGCAGACATTATCACACAAGAGCATCTGACAATTAATGAAATGGAGACGATTAAAAACTACCGGTGGTGGTCAGTGGAAGAGATTAAAAATACGAACGAAGTCATTTTCCCTAAAAGGTTCCCCCATTTTATCGATAAAATCCTGCGTGAAGGTAAAGAACCGGTTGATATAACCGATGTGGACGATCTCTTAGAGGGGTGGCACTAAGGAGAAAGCCGATGATTCTTTTGGATATTATCTCCTGGAGGAAGGTGATGAGCCTGGGGTTGAGCTACACTCTACACACCACTCGCATCATTCAATTCAAAAAGATTACCTTCCGGGTCTCTGAAATAGGCGCAACGCATACCCCAATCCTCTATGTGTTGCGGTTCGCCAAGGAATGGTACCCCGGCATCATTTAACCGCTGGTAGTCTTGGTCCAGGTTTTCCGAAGGAATGACAGCGACGATCGTGTCGGGCTGCGTACCGGCATCCGGTTGCACATAGCCTTGAAACATTGACATATTTGCGCCGGCAAAAATAGCAAAGCAGGGCGGTGCACCTTCACTGACGGTAAAAGAAGTATAGGGTCCGTTTCGATCGCCCCACACAGGTATCAAGCCGATTTTGTCCTTATAGAAATCAAAGCAGGCACCATAGTCTTTCCTTACTAAAATACGGATCGTCGTTTCGTTAAAATGCATTTTCGATTACCTCCATCTATGGTTTGCAAAGGGGTAAAGGTCCTTAGTTTAATCGGTCTTGATCATCGGAAGATCAAACTAAAAAATTACCTTGCCTATCCACTATATCACAACCTTACCTTGGTCTCAACAAAAATCCAATTATGGTTAAGGGTAAAAAATCCCACGAGGGTTAGGTTTGATTACTGGGTTGTTGCCGGTGGTTTGCGGTTAGGTTTGCCCCCTACATCATGGAGTTCGAAAAATCATAGATTTTTCAATTTTTTATTCAAGCAGTTTCGCAGATAAAATCTGCGAAAGGCATGGGGAATAGTTTGAGGATGGAGGGCAGGATCAATGGCGGTGCTACACCCATGGCAGAAGGATATTCTGGATTTTATCCGTAAGGGGGATCTTTATGTCCGGTCGTTCAAATCGTACAGAGACTATCTGAAGATGGAGAAGGAGGCGTTAAAGATAACGGCGGATACGGTGGATTATCTGCTGGAAAATTCTTGCGTAGAGCGGATGGGGGAGGAGACCTATTTTCGGACGACCGATTTCTGTATATATTCCGGTGATGCGGTGTTGAAGATTTTGCTGTTATTGTACCAGTGTCACGCCCATCAGGAAAAAATCCGGGGGTTTGATTGGGCGGGGATCAGAAGGGCATGTGCCTGGGATCCACTGGTGGCATCGCTCAGTGTCGCGGCGATGGATGCTGATACCGAGTATTGGGATGCCTGCAAATATTTGGACACGGAGGCGGATGATGAGGAGCGTCTTAGCTGGCTCATCGATAGTAACGTGCCCTTGGGAGTACGGAAGCAGGCGGCATGGTGCATTAAGAATCCCGATATTTTACTGCGGACGCTAAAGATGGCGGACGATGAGGGAAAACCGTTGCGGTCGTTCATTGGCTTGGTCGGTATGTTTAAGAGGTTTGATAAAAAGGTGCAGGACGAGGTGATCGCGCGCAGTGACGATCCAGAAGAATTTAACCGGATTGTCAATCCTCCTCGTGCAAGTGACGATCCGGAAATAGAGAGAAAATGGCGGGAGTATCGGAAAATGTATCCACGCTAAAAGTAAAAAGGGAGATAAGGATGAAAATGAGCGAGTGGCAAGAATATGATGATTATAGTAGTGATGAGAACGCAGATGCAGGCGTTACGGCGGTGGAGAGCCGGTCGTCAAGGCTGGTGAAGCAGGTGATCATCGGTGTGGCAATGGTGGTAGCGGGGGTGCTTTCAATCGTGGTGTATGGTGCTTTCTTTGCGACCTATCCGATAAATAATGGGGACCGGCTGTTTATGCTTTTGTGGGTTACGCCGCTTGTGGGGGGAGGCTTGGTCGGTTTGTCGAGTGCCGTTGGCAGGAGAATAAAAAGTACGAAGTAGGGAGCTTTGTGCCTGCGGCTCAAAGCTGGCAGGTATTGGAAAGGCATGAGGGTTAAGATGTTTCAGATCAGGTATGTGGTGGAAAAGGACCAGCCGTTTTGGTTTACCCTTGATAAGCACATGGCGGGCAATGAGTTTCGGTTAAAAGTCCGCGATCGGCGCGGTTATATCATCAGCGATGATGATAAGCCGGTGGGGGTAATGCGGTACAATTTATTTTGGGACAATATCCCCTTTCTCACCCTTATCCAGCTTGAAGATGAGTATCACCGAAAAGGTTATGGCAAACAGGCGATGCTGTTTTGGGAAAATGAGATGGGCAGCTTGGGCTATAAAATGGTTATGACCTCAACCCAGGTGGATGAGCAGGCACAGCATTTTTACCGGAAACTTGGTTATGTGGAAAAGGGTGGTCTTTTTTTTGATGGGACACCGTTTGAGCAGGCGCAGGAAATGTTTATGGTGAAGGTCTTGCAAAATAACAAGTTCAATTAAATTAGGACGAGGAGGCGATTAAAAATGGAAAATGATGGCAAAATGGTTGAATAATTTTGCTTAAGGTTGTATGATAGGAGTTAGTAAGTGGTCAT
>JAITWD010000062.1 GCA_031285465.1 Lachnospiraceae bacterium | reverse complement strand
GGTTGAACGCCGGCATTTCCAAGAGGTTCAATATTGAGCCACCACAGCCGGCTTTGGGATTCATCGTACCCATGACAACATTGGGGATACGAGCTTGTACGATGGCGCCGGCGCACATTTGGCAGGGCTCTAATGTGACATATAGGGTGCAGTGTTCTAGGCGCCAGTCTCCGATTGCCTTTCCTGCCTTCTTGATTGCGGTTATTTCGGCATGCGATAGAGAGCTTCTGTCAGTATTGCGACGATTGTATCCGCGACCAATTATCTTGCCTGGATAGAGGTCGGCCATGTGTTTTTGGTCAATATTTTTGCCGGGGTCGGCCTTTATAGTGTTGCTGGTGCCGTTGTATACAATAATACAACCAATGGGGACTTCGCCCAGTGCGAAAGCTTTTTTGGCTTGTCGCAAGGCTAAAAGCATATATTTTTGATGGTCTTCATGTTTATCAGGATCGACTTTAGAAGCGTCGTGCTCATGATAGGCACTGTTGGGTGTGTTTTGATGATGAGTATTCATTGTTTTTCCTGTCGTTTAGGTACTTTATAGAGTTCACATTGAATAATTGGATTCATTATATTATACTTGAACGAAGGAGATAACACAAGAAAATGAAGATTGCTGGTATAAATAAAACAAGTCTTTTGGATTATCCGGAAAAAGTGGCAGCCACTGTTTTTACAGCAGGCTGTAATTTTTGTTGTCCTTTTTGTCATAATCGCGATTTAGTAATAGGACCGACTCCGCAATTAATAAACGAGGATTCGGTACTGGATTTTTTAGGAAAGAGACGCGGAATACTGGGAGGAGTCTGCATAAGTGGCGGAGAACCAACAATTGACCCTGATTTGATTGAATTTATCGGGAAAATCAAAGCAATGGGGTATTGTGTAAAACTGGATACTAATGGCTATCAACCAACGGTTGTAAGGCAGTTGCTGGCGGATCGTTTAATTGATTATATTGCAATGGATATAAAGAACTGTAGGGAGCGTTATAGTATG
The DNA here is from genome assembly GCA_031285465.1 of Lachnospiraceae bacterium. Lineage (GTDB taxonomy): Bacteria > Bacillota > Clostridia > Lachnospirales > Lachnospiraceae > UBA935. Next base: position 8,607 of record JAITWD010000062.1, on the reverse strand, counting down.
ACGGCAGGTCGGTCGGAGCTGGATATAAGTCGGATTGAAGAAAGCGTTAAGTTAATAAAGGAAGCGGGTATACCCTATGAGTTTCGAACGACAGTAGTAAAAGAATTACATTCAGAGAGTGATATTATGACAATTGGAAACTGGTTGGGCGAGGGCAGTAGATGGTTTTTGCAAAACTATGAAGAACACGAAAATGTTATTTGCGCGGGTTTTCATCCCCATTCACCGGAGCAATTACATTACTGGAAGAAGTGGTTGGAGGATAACTCTTTGGTGGTGGCGGTTAGAGGAATCGCTTAGAGAAGCGCTTATTTAATCAATACTTTCTTAGAATAACGGATGCCCTTAAAATGCTATCCGAAGATAATGTGGCAATTTTTTGTAAGGTTTATCCAATTTTGGGACTGCTAATGGAGGTTATGGCTTTAAAACGCGTGATCATCAATGAAAGTCCAACCATAATGATGCCAGTAAAGAGTAACAGAACTTTCATATTGATATAATCGGCCAAGGGACCGAATATTGCTGTCGATAGTGGCATTGCAGAAGAACCGATGATAGTAACCAGTCCGAAAACCCGGCCAAGTAGCTCGGGGGCAGCATGGGTTTGGATAATGGTGGTGAAGGTAGTTTCGATGAGGGGCATGAAGAAACCAAGCGGTAAAATAATCCCAAGGAATAGCCAGTAGTTCGGACTAAATCCAAGCAACAGGGTAGTTAACCCAAAAGAGGTACAACATACGATCAGTAAACGTATGCCACTGCCTAATCGTTTGGCTATCAGACCAATAGAAAGACCGCCGATGATGCTACCCACAGAAAAGACCATTTCATGCAGGGTCAGCATCCAGGACTCGTTTCCAAAATTGTGAGTAATCATTATTGGCACCAAAAAGACTACCGGCCCGACACTTAACGCAAAAAAAAGGTAAAAGATAAGTAGTTGCTTAAGCCATTTGGTCTGGCCGGTATAGCGGAGACCGGACAACATATCGGAGAGAATATGGGGGTGTAAAGAAGGTTCTTGCTGGTTTATGCGGGGAATCTTTAAGGTGATCATAAAGGCAATCCCCACTAAAGCAGTAATGACATCAACCATAAAGATAGGCCCCATCCCGGTAAACTGCAAAAGGGTACCGGCGACTGCCGGCGACAATAACATCATAATGCTGATCAGACTTGAATGAAGCCCATTAATGCGCATAAGTTTGTCTGCAGGTGCCATTGTTGGTAGAAGTGCTCTAGTTGCAGGCATTTGGATACCGGTACCGACCGACCGCACAGCGGAAACAGCAAATAAAAGGATAATGTTGGTGTTTCCAGTGGCAAAGTAGAGGGCCATAAAGAGGGTTACGGTGGCGATCATGCCATCAGAAAGAATAATGATTATCTTACGATTGAAGCGATCAGCCCAAACGCCGGCAAACGGAGAAATAAGTAGCTGGGGAAGAAAGCCACAGATGGTTGATAGTGCTAACAATAGGCCACTTTGGGTGGTCAGGGTGACATGCCAGCTAATGGCAAACTGAACAACGGTTGAACCGAAAAGTGTTATGGTTTGTCCCGCGAGAAATATAATAATCTGTTTCATCCATTTTTCACGCACGGTGATTTTCTCCCAAGTATCCTTAAATTAAAGTAGGTTAATGTGTGCACATATTTTTTCAAAGGTTTGCTGGCTGATCACATGCTCCATCCGGCAAGCATCCTCAACGGCTGTTTGCTCATCAACGCCCAGCGAAACTAGAAAATTGGATAACAGTGTATGCCGCTCATACATCGTTTGGGCTATTATATGACCACTTTCGGTCAAAGTAATATTACCGCTGCCGTCGATATTTATGAGTTGGCTTTCCCGCAGCTTGCGCATGGCAACACTAACACTGGGGCGTGAAAAAGCCAGTTCGTTGGCAATATCAATTGAACGGACCAGTCCCATCCGGTTCTTAAGGACAAAGATGGTCTCCAAATAGTTTTCAGCCGATTCTTGAATTCGCAATGTAAGCCTCCTGCCAGAATAATGCTTTATTGTTTGTACTACCTAAGATGTCGTGTTTAGAAGTGTGTATAGCCAAGATAACTTTATCTTAGCACAAAATTTTCATTGGTACAAATAATAATATATTCGCAAAAATAAAAAAAGCATTAAAAGACAAAAATAAAAAAAGCATTAAAAGATATTGACAAAAGGATATATAAGTGGTAAGTTATGACTAACAAGTTAGCCAAAGCTAACATTATAGTATTATTAGCTGTGCGCTATAAAATAGTTCATATTTATACAATTATACAAGATTTATAATAAGAACAATCATGCGTTAGTGATAAGAAAAACAGAATAGAGATTTACCAGGAAGGAAGTAGTAATGAATACATTAAAAACAGTTAAATGTGGTCAAACCGTTCGGGTAACCAAGATTACCGGTGCTGGGGCAATAAAGCATCGGATTATGGATATGGGAATCACCAAAGGGGTGGAGATTTATGTTAAGAAGGTAGCGCCGCTGGGCGATCCGATAGAGATAACCGTTCGCGGATATGAATTGTCTCTTCGCAAAGCAGATGCTGAGTTGATTGAGATAGAATAGTGCATTAGATCGTTGAATTTTTAGCAACTAATAAGTTTGATCAAATGCAGAGGATTAAAATATTCTCTGCATTTTAAAAGCAAATATGTTAGCCTTGACTAACGGATTGATAAAATGTATATTCAAGCAGAATGGAGATGTGAATATGGCGATAAAAATTGCTCTGACAGGAAACCCCAATTGTGGAAAAACTACTCTTTTTAATATTTTGACCGGATCGAATCAATTTGTTGGTAACTGGCCCGGAGTTACGGTGGAAAAAAAAGAGGGGCGATTCAAGGAAGACAAAGAGGTGACCGTGATTGACCTGCCGGGCATCTACTCCTTGTCACCCTACTCGCCTGAGGAGGTAGTGTCGCGAAACTATTTGTTGGACGAACACCCAGACGTAATATTGAATATTGTGGATGGAACCAGTTTGGAGCGGAGCCTTTTTCTAACCACACAGTTGACCGAGCTAGGGATACCGGTAGTGGTCGCTATTAACATGATGGATGTGGTAAATAAAAGAGGAGATGAGATTGATACCGAGCGGTTGGGGAAAACCATTGGCTGCAGGGTAACAACCCTATCGGCATTAAAGGGTGACGGTGTGAACGAAGCAGTACAGATAGCAATCCTGATGGCGCGCAATGGAAAAACCGTTCCACAGCACAGCTTTTCCGGGAGTGTTGAACATACGCTTGCTCATATTGAGGAAGCGGTACTGCATGATTTTCCGGAAGAACAACAGCGCTGGTTTGCCATAAAGCTGTTTGAGCGGGATGAAAAGATTGTGGAGCGTCTTAATCTGCATGAGAGCATACTGACTCATATTGATATTGATATAAAGAACTGCGAAAAAGAATTGGACGATGACAGCGAAAGTATTATCACGACCGAGCGTTATACATACATTGATGCTGTTATGAAGAAATGTTACCAAAATAAGAGTAGTGGAAAATTAACCGTTTCGGACAAAATTGATCGTATAGTGACCAATAGGATACTAGCGTTGCCGATTTTTGTCCTTGTGATGGTCATTGTATATGCGGTATCGGTTACTACAGTAGGAGCATGGGCTACTAATTGGGCAAATAATGGAGTGTTTGGCGAAGGTTGGAAGCTGCTGGGACATTGGATTCCGGGCGTGCCGGTATTGGTGGATAACGCCCTGACGGCCATCGGTTGTGCCGGGTGGTTGCGCAGTCTGGTGGTTGATGGGATGATCGCTGGTGTGGGGGCGGTTCTTGGGTTTGTCCCACAGTTATTGATCCTGTTTGCCTTTTTGGCCTTTTTAGAAGGATGTGGCTACATGGCACGGATTGCGTTTATTCTTGACCGGATCTTTCGTAAGTTTGGTTTGTCGGGGCGTTCTTTTATCCCGATATTAATAGGAACAGGGTGCGGGGTGCCAGGAATCATGGCTTCCCGGACCATAGAAAGTGAACGTGACAGACGCTTAACGGTTATGACGACCACCTTCATACCATGTAGTGCAAAGCTGCCAATCATTGCATTATTTGCGGGAACTCTTTTTAATGGAGCCTGGTGGGTGGCACCAAGTGCATATTTCATTGGAATTACCGCTATTATTTGTTCCGGGACCATCTTGAAGAAGACCAAACGATTTTCAGGTGAAGAGATTCCTTTCGTAATGGAACTGCCTTCATATCATATGCCGACCGTAAGCAGTATTATTCATAACATGTGGGAGCGCGGATGGTCATTCATAAAAAAAGCCGGAACGATCATTCTATTAGCCTCGGCTGCATTATGGTTTATGTCCGGATTTGGTTGGGAAGGGGGACATTTTGGAATGGTCTCGATGGATCACAGTATCTTAGCTCATATCGGAAATGCGGTAGCCTGGATATTTGCTCCCCTAGGTTGGGGTAACTGGAAGGCAACGGTGGCAACCTTCACCGGTTTGATCGCCAAGGAAAGTATTGTTGGGACCTTCGGTATTTTATATAATCTTGGAGAAGTGGCGGTTGACAATGTTGAAATGAAACGCCAATTAGCCGGGGATTTTACAGCCCTATCCGCCTATTCCTTTTTGATATTTAATCTGCTCTGTGCCCCGTGTGTTGCGGCAATGGGGGCAATCAGGCGGGAGATGAATAGTCACTGGTGGTTTTGGTATGCCATCGGTTATCAGTGCGGATTGGCATATGCAGCAGCTTTTTGTTTTTATCAGTTGGGATTATTATTCACAAAAGGTTATTTTGGGATAGATACGATCATGGCATTTTTAGCAGTGGGATTATTTTTCTGGTTATTGGTGAAAAATAATCGAAGGAGAGAAGGTTGATAAAATGGGAACAATTATCGTTGCTGTGATTGTTTCGGGAATATTAGCAATGGCAGCTTATAGTTTGTATAAAGATAAGAAAAGAAGCAAGGGATCGTGTTGCGGATCGGGTGGTTGCTCCGATTGTGGGAAAATGTGTGGTAAATCGGATAGTTTTCACAACTAAAGCATACTAAATTATATTCAGTCCCGAGGAAGCATAACCGACAATGGGGCCGGCCAGTGGCTCACCGGTAGATGTTGCGGAAACGACAACAATAAAATTGGTGTTTGGAGCAAGAACAGTGCTTAGACCGGTAGTATTTCCGGACAGAACAGTGCCAATATTAACGATACCGGTTATGGTTGGTGCTAAGGCAAGAGAAATCAGAGAGGTAAAAGAATTGCTGCCACTTGGTGTAGCGAAAATATCAACGAAGACAGTTGCACTGGAATCGACGAGATTAAGCGTAGCTGTGGTGGAAAAAGAAGCACAGAAATGGTCCAAAATACCTTCGCGCGGCATGGTGTATACAAAGTAGGAGTTACCCAGAGAGGTAAAACTCAAATCAATGGTACGGTTTGGTAGAAGGAAACTGCTTCCGGAATTACCAAAACCAAGATGGGCAACAGCATCGGCAAGGCCATCGGAAGTTGTGGATAAATATATGGGTGAGCCAGATGCATACGCAATTATGCTGCCGGCACCGCTCGGTCCGGGAGTACCCTTTGCTCCGGTGCGACCTCTGGGACCGGTATCACCTTTGGGCCCAGTATCACCCTGCAACCCGGTGTCACCTTTGGGGCCGACATCACCCTGCGGACCAGTGTCACCTTTAGGTCCGGCGTTACCCTGCGGACCGGTATCGCCGATTTCACCAGGGACACCACGATCACCCTGAATACCCTGATCGCCCTGTGGCCCCTGGCATCCTCTTGGACCGATTGGGCCCTGAGGACCGGTTTTGCCCTCCGGTCCCTCTGGACCTATCGGACCTTGTGTGCCTTCCGGTCCCTGTGGTCCATCTGGTCCCTCTGGGCCAATAGGCCCTTGCGGACCTAATGATCCGGGATCGCCTTTAGGTCCGACTGGACCGCGAGGACCTATGGGACCTTGCGGTCCGGGATTGCCCTTAACACCTTGCGGTCCCATGCAACCGGGATCGCCTTGAGGGCCGATGTCACCCCTAATGCCTTGAAGTCCCTGGGTACCCTGGGGACCGGCCGGTCCTCGAATACCCATAATGCCAGTGAGACCAATACTGCCACGATCGCCCTTTTCGCCTTTAGGGCCGGTGGGACCTTTTTCACCGGCTAATCCAATAGGTCCCGGCGGACCGGGTTGACCAGTGTCGCCCGTTAGTCCGATATCCCCGATATCCCCTTTTGGACCGGTAGGACCGATATCCCCAGTATCCCCTTTTGGACCGGCGGGACCGATATCCCCGGCATCCCCTTTTGGACCGGTAGGACCGATATCCCCAGTATCCCCTTTTGGACCACGGGGACCAATGGGTCCGGTTTCGCCACGTTCACCTTTTGGACAGTTGTTCTGGAGATTATCATCGCAATTGTTATGATTGTGATGATGTTCATTATGACTGGGACGTGCCCCAATACAGTTGGGATTATGGAAGTGTGAATTACAACGAGTGCTGGAGGAGTCATCATTTTGGCAACCGGAATTATTGTGGTTTACATGATAGTAATAATTTGTTAGTTCACAATAGTGTGAGGCTGTTCGATCATTATGTTGGTTTGAACTATCAGAGTGATTGCAGTTATTGCTAGGATTATTTGTCCGTTCATTGTTCGGAGCAAAAGGGTGGTTGTTATTGTTATAATTCGCCATTATAAGCCTCCATAATCTCAGGTAATTTATTATATTACATAATTCGATAAATGTGACAGCAGGCTTCATAGATAACCACAATACTACCGATTTGGAAAAATCAGGTTGATAATTTTACTGGAGGTGACAATTTATCCTTTATAATAGCAATGTTATTCAATAAATGGGAGTTATTGGGTGACATTTTAAGGGCATTTTCGGAATGGATCAGAGCTTCCTGATAAAAACCGAGCCAGTAACAGGCCACTGCCGCATAGTCATATAGAGAAAAATCCCAGGCCATAGCTTCTGTTAAATAACTTTCGGTGCATATTTTAATATCCAAAGCTTTTATCGCGGCAAAATAAACTAATGGCCAATTGTGCTGACTATATGCCAAAACGGTAAGGTCAAACCACGGTTCACGGATATCCGGACATTCGGCAACTGCTCGGTATAGCCAGGTAAGTGCACTGGGGTAATCGGATTTTAACCGATATGCTTTGGCGATGTAGCGCATGGAAGCGCATCGCTCTTCATTCCAGGTTGAAGAGGGCATATTTAGGTGTGCTTTAAGGGTTTGTATTGCCTGGTCGTATTGATGATGATAAATATATTCCCGTCCCAACCAGAATTTCGTCCGATCATCATCGGGATTTTCTTTGGAAGAAAGTTCGAGCAACGGCAAATACTGACCTCGGGATTTAGTAGGATCGGGTCGGTGAAATAGCAACAAATCATTTACAAAGACGATCGCTTCAGCGCGCGGTCCGGAATATGAGAGAACCTCATGAACGGGATGGACCCATTGATAACCATGGCGCGTATGAATTTTGTCACGCTGAAACTTCTTTTGCGGTTGGCCATTGGCGGTTGTTTCCCAGACATACCAGTATTTTGCTAAGGTGGTATCATCATTCCATGAGTGTTCTAGCTTTTCTCGCCAGCCGGGTTCAAATACCTCATCAATATCAATGGAGACGCAGATATCAGTATCAACAGGAAGGTGATTTAAGGCACTGTTTCTTGCGGCGTCAAATCGCCAGGGAATAAAAGTTTCCTCATAAACAATGGCACCGCGAGCCCTTAATAGGGCAACACTATCATCGTTGGAACCGGTGTCAACCACTACAACACCATCGGCCTCCTTAACCGAGTCCATCCAGCGATTTATAAAACTACTTTCATTTTTACATATGGCATAGATATAGATTTTATATTTTTTCATTTAAGACCTCACACTTTTTCTGGTTAGGGAAACGCTTATAAATCGTTTCTCGCGCTGGATTTGCGGCACAAAGTGCCAATTTATTATATCTGTTTATTATATTCACTTTTCTACTAAAGGTACGGTATTGATACCTTATAGTATTTGAGCTACTCTTGCTTAATAATTAATTAAGAATAAATTTTAAAGACAATAAAAAACTACCAGCTACAGGCTGGTAGTCAATAAAACGGAGAGAGAGGGATTCGAACCCTCGGAACCTTTCGGTTCATAGCTTTTCGAGAGCTACACCTTCAGCCGCTCGGACATCTCTCCAAAGGTTTCGGTCTGAAATTTATTGTAAAGATTTATACTCTATTTGTCAACACTAAATATGACACAATAGCAGATAAAGATACTCAGACAAAAGAAAAGGTTCATATATGCGGGATAATATCACAAGTATGTCTACAAAAACAGTATCTTTACAACGGTTGCCGCTCATTATAGTATCAAAGCAGTGGCAGGTCAGGACAAAAACTGTTGTGACCTATCTAAAAATAATATATAATTAATTTAGTTTTCTAAAAACTCATTCAAGGAGGTTCCCATTTATGAAAAGAATCGGATTATTGACCAGTGGCGGTGACTGCCAGGCACTTAATGCCGCGATGCGTGGTGTTGTGAAATGCTTATTCGCCAGTGGTGA
>JAITWD010000014.1 GCA_031285465.1 Lachnospiraceae bacterium | reverse complement strand
GAGCATCAAGCCGATCCTTGAGTTCTTTAAGAGCCACGCTTAGGAACATCGGCTAAAGAAATAAGATTAATACATACAAGGAGGATGGAGATGGAAAAACAAGTATTTAGAACAAGCGGAATTGAACGATGGGGTTTTGCCCTGTTTATGGCGGGTCAGGCCATTATCAACACCTTTATGGGTTCCTTTTTTCAGGTTTTCTTAACCAACATCGGCATTACCGCCGCGATGGTGGGTGTATTATTTTTAGTGGCACGGATATGGGATGCGATCAACGACCCGCTCTTTGGCGGCATCGTGGACCGCACTTCACTGGGGAGCGGCAAATTTTTACCTTGGCTGCGTGCTGCCAATGTCATGTTACCGTTAGTGGTGGTATTGCTTTTTGCCATCCCGAATAACCTGTCGGTGGGGATGAAATTTTTCTGGGCATTTGTCGCCTATCTCCTGTATGATGTGGCGTATACTATGTGCGATGTGCCAATCTTCGCGATGACCTCGGCGGTTACCGATCAGGTTCATGAACGTATCAGCATCATGTCACGCAATACCGTTTTATCTACCGTGACCATTATTCTGGTTTCCATCGTGGTGCCGGCGGTCTATCCGGTTATCGGTGCCTTTAACACCGCGATCGGTGTGGCGGTACTTGCCGCCATCCTCATGTTTTTCATGAGTCGCTTTGCCAAGGAACGCTATATCAATAAGGATGCCGAGAAGGTTACCCTTCGTGCCATGCTTAGATATGTTAAGGAAAACAAATATCTTGGGATCGGGTTTGCCGGTATTTGTATTCTCAGTGTCACCAGCATGACCAACACCGTTGTGGCATATTTTGCCATCTACAACCTGGGCGACATGGGGATGATCACCAGTCTGACCCTCTTCATGACCCTGCCCGCCATTGCCATAGGGGTGATCATGCCGGCGCTCACCAAGCGGTTTGATAAATTCCATCTGCTGATGTTTGGTGTGATCGGACACAATGTTTTGAATGTGATCATCTATTTTGTCGGTTATCAGAATATGACTATTTTCAACATCTTGATGTTGGTCCGCGGTATTTTCTTTGGACTTCAGCTAATCCTGCAACTGCAGTTTACCGGTGATTTCGTTGAATATGGCGAATATAAGACCGGCAAGCGTCTCCAGGGGACCGCCTATTCGATCCAGACCTTTGTCTTTAAGTTTATGAATGCCCTGCCCGCCGCGATCGCCATGTTTATTCTGGCTGCCTTTGGTTTTGTTGAGGGTGATGGTGCCGTTCAACCGCAATCGGCAATTGATGCCATTTGGTTTTTGTTTATCCTGTCGCCGGTGGTTGGCGGTATCCTTTCGCTACCGATCTTTGCCCGATACAAGTTGCGTGACAAAAATGTCCAGATCATGGCGGCCGCTAACTCCGGTGAAATTACCAGAGAAGAGGCGCAAAAGATGCTGGGTGATGGATGGGAATAGGAATGAAAAGTATACGTTTTATTGCCCGGGTGGATGATGCCGGTTCCTCTCATGCGGCCAACCTTGCCATCGGCAGGGCGATCAAAGCCGGCTTTATTAAAAATGTTTCGCTGATGGCACCGGGACCTTTTATTAAAGAGGCGGCGCAGATGTTTGCCGGTGATAAAAAGGTTTGTTTCGGAATGCATGGCACCCTTAATGCCGAGTGGGACAGAATGAAGTGGAAACCGGTACTGCCGGCGAAGCGGTGTGACGGTCTTTTGGATGACCAGGGCTATTTTCTTGCCGATCCGGTCCTGTTCGATCGATCAAGACCGAGTGTAGAGACGGCGCTGGCGGAGTTGTCAGCGCAGTTGGACCGGTTGACCAGACTGGGCTTCAATGTGAGTTATCTCGATTCTCATATGTTTGCCGAGGCGCATATTCCCGGATTGGACGAGGCGATCGCAGCGTTTGCGGTGCGTAAAGGTCTGATCGATCATATGTATTATTATAGGCTGCCACCAGGGATGGCACAGATAGGGGAGGACTGGTCCGGTTTTCTGCGCCACCTGCCTGGCGGACAATATTTTTATGTCGCCCATCCCGCCGTTTACGGCGCCGAGATGCTGCGTACCGGCAATGCAACCTATCGTGGGATTGATATTGCCCGCGGTCGCGGGCGGGAAGCCAAATTGCTGGGCAATCCCTTGCTGGCACCGGCCACCCGGATACTTTACGGTGTCCGTACCCTGCGCTATGACCAGGCGCGGCCTTTATCCCGCCGCTTGACGGTGGCGGAGCTTGGCCGCATACTTTCCTAAGACTAAGACGAGAAGTATTTCTAAGGTGTCAAAAAACGCCACCTAAGAAACGCCAGGTCTCGTCTCGAAGAATGAATCGGAGATTCATTCTTCCGGCAAGCGTTCATGTACGGTTTGTGATACTTTAGCAGTACGGGCTATGATTCATCGGAAGGAGGAGTGGAAGGATGCAAAAGGTAAAATATCTTACCCGCCCGATCGGTGCCGATACGTGGCTGATCGAACAACATATGCTCACCAGCGAAGCCAGTGCCTATCTGATCGTGGGTGATGAGAAAGCGATGTTGATCGATACCGGTCTGGCATTACCGGGGTTTTTTGAAGCGGTTGGTGGTTTGACCGATAAGCCGATCGAGGTGCTTTGTACCCATGCCCATCTTGATCATATTGGTGCCAATCGCCTTTATAATAAAACCTATCTTTTGGAAGAAGACCGGGGACTGCTGACCTTACAGACGACCCCCGACTATCTTGCGGGGATGGTGAATAGTGCTGTGCCCGGGATTGCCCGGTGGCTGCTCAAAAAGGAAATGACCGCCATTCTTCGTGATACGACGGCGGCGGGAAGCTATGAATATATTAACGATGGCGCACTATTTGATCTGGGGGGCCGATCACTAGAGGTGATCGCGACACCGGGGCATACCCGCGGGTCGTTATGTGTGCTGGATCGTGAAAACCGGCGACTTTTTAGTGGCGATACGGTTTGCGATTGGGGGATTTTACTTCATCTGGATTGGGCAGCATCGCCGGAAACCTTTCTCCATTCGGTAGAGCGATTGCGTAGGATGGTCGATCGGTTTGATGAAATCTGGCCGGGACATCATAAAAAACCGTTGCCGGTTGACTACCTGGATGATTACATTAATTGTGCCCGTTCCATCGTAAACGGTACCGCCACCTATGGTCGCCGCCAGCAGGCACAATATGCCAAATATGGGCGGGTTCTGATCACGGTACCGGCAGCGGACCGAAAGCAGTAGTGTGTAGTGTGAAGAGAAGTTCTAAGGCGTCAAAAATCGCCGCCTAAGAACATCTAAAACTTCACACGGAAGAATGGCTCTTAGGAGCCATTCTTCCAGGTTTTTCAACTAACTTTTTGATGCAGACAGTTTTGTAAGTAGAACTTGCGAAATGCACGGGTATTATCATGATGATAAACTACAATATTTATTAGGAGGACCATTCAGTGGACCATATAGAAAAACCAATATCATTGGAACCACAGGCACTGTTGTGCGATGAATCGCTTTTTTGTGTTGCCAACGGCTATATCGGTCTGCGGGCAGCATTTGAGGAGGGATATAGCGGAGGTAGCAATAATATCCCGACCGTCCGCGGTCTATATGCCAACGGCTTCTATGACATTATTGACATGAAGCAGGCGGAACCGTTACACGGTCTGGTGGATCGGAAACAGACCATCGTCAATCTTGCCGATGTCCAGGGGATGGATTTATGGGCTGATGGTCAACCCTTTTCAATGTTTACGGGCAAAATTATGGCCAGTAAACGTCGGTTGGATTTTGTTACCGGAACCTATGAACGTCAGGTGATATGGCAGACCGATAGCGGCTGTACGCTGGAGATCAGTATCGGTCGCATGGCAAGCTTCGCTCACCCGTCGATAATGATGATCGACTATCGGATCACCCCCCGGAACCAGGAGGTTAAGCTACATCTGCGCTCCGGACATGAGGGGGATGTGCGCAATATGAGCGACCCGAACGACCCGCGACTGGCGTCGCATAGTGTCCGCAATATGTTAGTGGAGAAGGTGGCACTGTTGCCGGCTGAGGAAACCACCATTTCATGCATAACCGCCAAGACCGCCCGTTCGGGACTGTCGGTGGCAACGGCTGTCGTACATAAAATTTATGAAGATAAAAAGGCAGAATTACGGGATGCAGTCAGAATATCCGAGGATGAGAACAGAATATGCGATCATGAGTCCACAATGTCCGATCATGAAGCTACACTATCTGCTTATAAAGACGTGATCTCCGATTGTGAAACCACCTCGACTGGTGCCGTACATAGCTTTACCATAAAGGTATCGGCAAACACCTCCATACGGATCGTCAAATTCATTGCCGTTTGCGACCTACTTCGTCACGGAACCGGATTTGCCCAGGGGGCGGTCGATGAGCTTCACCATGCGATGGCCGGGGGTCCTGAGCGATTATATGCCGCACAGACCGCCTATCTAAAACGGTTTTGGCATCATTCCGCTGTGGAAATAAAGCGGGACGATGACGGGGCCATTGACACCGCCATGCGTTATAATCAATTCATCTTACTGCAAAGTGCCGGTCGGGATATTCATGCTAATGTTGCCGCCAAGGGGTTGTCGGGTGAGGGGTACGAAGGTCATTACTTCTGGGATACCGAAATGTACCTTCAACCGTTTTTTTTACTCACCCAGCCGGAAATATGCAAGAATCTGATCGCCTTTCGCTACGCGACCCTTGATGCCGCCCGCAACAATGCCCGTGCGCTTGGTCACAAAAGTGGTGCGCTTTATCCGTGGCGGACGATAAACGGTGAGGAATGCAGCGGCTATTTTGTCTCTGGAACGGCCGCTTACCACATCAATGGCGCGGTTGCCAATGCCGTGGAGCAGTATTGGCTGGCTACCGGTGATGATGATTTTCTGATGGATAAAGGGTTGGAGATCGTGCTGGAGATCGCCCGCCTGTGGCTGGATGTCGGTCACCTTTCCGGTGGGGAATTCCACATTCATGGCGTGACCGGACCGGATGAATATACCTGCCTGGTGGATAATAATTACTACACCAATGCGCTGGCACAAAAGAATCTTCGCTTTGCCGTCCGGGCAGCCGATCATCTTGGTGGAGAGCATTGCCGCCGTCTGGGTATCGGGACGGACGAGTTGACCGGCTTTGCACAGGCGGCGGCCGCCATGCGTCTGCCCTTTGACCGGAATCTGGAGATCCATGCCCAGGACGACAGCTTTTTATCCAAACCACCATGGACCCATACGGCAATCCCCCCCGAACAACATCCGCTGTTACTTCACTATCATCCCCTCACCCTTTACCGGCATCAGATCTGTAAACAGGCCGATACCGTGATGGCTTATTATGTCTGTGGCATGGAACCTGACGATACTATGGCACGTTCCTACGCCTATTATGAGCGGATCACCACCCATGACTCCTCCCTTTCGCGCTGCATGTTCAGCATCGTGGCCGCGATGTTGGGCGATGCCGATAAGGCGGGTGCCTACCTTGCCGACACGGTCGGTCTGGACCTGAATGATAGTCATGGAAATACTAAGGATGGCATCCACACCGCCAATATGGGCGGTAGCTATATGGCGCTGGTATATGGCCTCGCCGGTCTGCGCTTTCGCGACGAAGGAGTGGTCCTGTGTCCGCGATTACCGGAAGGCTGGCAGGGTTATTCCTTCCGCTTTGTTTACCGTGGCGCACTGGCTGAGGTGAAGGTGGACCGGCAGGGGAGCAGTTGCCGTGTGCTGGAGGGGAGCGCTAATATTGTGATGGAAGGCTCGAACCGTTAACCACACTGGGGCTGAACTAAGGAAACACTGATTAAATCAGTATTTCCTTATATATATGATATTAAAAGCTGCTGGGTGTATCCTGACCGTCAATATAATAATGCGCTTATTTTTTCATCGATACGGTATATTGTGCAACCCTAAGATTGCCCCATCGAATAACGTCACCAATCCGCTCTATCGTTTGATAGGAACAATACGGCCAACAACGCTTGACACGCCCACACCCTTGTAGTATCATGTGCTTAGCAATACTAAGTATGTGATACTACTTTTTATGTGCACCGATGGGTAACGGAAGCATTTGCCGGCACAGACTTGCTCTTAGTAAATTCCGACTAAGCATAGGCAGAACCCATCGGGCACGGCGGGTAGGAGGAGCGATCCTCCTATTCGATCCCCACCCATTAAGGATGCCACCCATGAACCTAAAATACGAAAAACAACTGAAAAAAGGAGTCTTGGAAATCCTTGTCCTGCGTCTGCTTGCCGAAGAGGCGAAATATGGCTATCTGATCATCCAGGAGCTACGCGAACGGGGCGGTGACCTTTTCTCGTTAAAGGAAGGTACCCTTTACCCTATTTTATACCGGCTGGAGGAAGACCAACTGGTGGAAAGTCAATGGTCCGCGCCGAAGGGAAAGGAAACCGCCCGCAAGTATTATAAGATTACCCCTTCCGGCCGGCAAGAACTGATCCAGATGACCGAACTGTGGGATGCCTTTTCCGGTGCTGTGACAACCGTTCTTCATAATGACCAAAGCAAATAAATAGCACTATGAAAACATACGAAACTTTAGCGGAGGATCAGAGTAATGGACCAGAGTAAATTTGTGAAAACCGTCAGCCGACACCTTGAGTGTACCAAAGCCAAAAAAAGAGAAATCTGCCGTGATATCCTTTCCGATATCGAAGTTGCCGCTCAGAGTGGTAGCACCTGGTCAGAGGTGGAAGCAAGGATGGGTGATCCGGTGGAGATGGCGGCAGAGTTTAACGAGAATATGACCGAAGCCCAGCGTCAGCAGGCACGCCGGGAAAGGAAGCGCCGTACCATCGTCATGGCGGTTGGTATTCCCCTTGCCGTGATCGTTATCATTATTGGCATCGTGTGGTTCCGGTTGCCGCGCACACAAGAATTTGGCAGTTCAGGACTATATTCCACCGCCATGATGGAGCAACAGATCG
>JAITWD010000305.1 GCA_031285465.1 Lachnospiraceae bacterium | reverse complement strand
CAAGAAAAAACAGCATGTCGCAAAAAGTGACACACTATTGTGGGAATGATATATAATTGGAAAAAGCAATATGTAGCAGATTTGTAGTAGGTGGAAATCTCAATTTGTTGCCTAACAGTGACATACAATTTTGCCACTAAAGAAGAACTATTTGAGTTTGTAGAAGAGAATCAAGAGTCGAAAAGCTTGGGAATGACAATAGACGATTTCAATGGAATTGATATAGATGATTTTGTGAAATCCAATTTTATTCTGCATGGAGAGATTAATGCTGTCCATTTGAAAAATTCATTAGAGTATTATATTTTCCAATTAAAAGTAAAAGAACTTGAGCCATATGTAGCGAAAGAATTAATCAATATTGAGAGCTCTACTGAAGAATTTGAAGCGTTTAAGGATACATATTTTGAAAATCTAAATATTACCTATGAATTTTTGTATGTTGATGAATATGGAATTGAGAACTATGATTTTACAGTTGATGATAAAACATATTGGATTTTGATAGGTCAGACACAAAGTTTGAAAAAAGAGCAGACATCAACAGAGCCGGATGGTAGTTATCTGGTGATATATTATGGTGACCCTAGTAGGGGGTATCCAATGACTTACAGTAAAAATAGAAAATATTTTATCTTGTCAAATATGCTTAATGATGATGAGTATAACTTCATCAAAACCTTCTGCGAAATTGAAGATTAACCTATTCAAACGCTGAGCATTTCACAGTCTCGGTTTTGTTTATTTCAAAAAAAAATTGGCAGATTTTGGAGGCTGTTTCTATTGCTTTTTTGTCGAACTCAGGTTCAAATATAATTATAGCCCTGAAAGTTTGAAGGGTATACCGCTTTTTAGGATTCAGAATAAAATTCTTATCCCCCAAGTCGGTATACCCTTTTGGGCTTTCACGGATTATCCTTCAAGCGTCAAAAATCCGTACTGAGCAAATAAACCGCATAGGTTCTGCCCGTTTCCGTATCGTAGTTCACAGATATAAACGCATCCTCATATGCAAAGTGCATATCGCCGTTCTGGTCGCTAATATAATCTCCAAAAACAGAACGGAAGCTTTCCTTATCGTCGCCGATTTTAGCGCCCATAAAATCAATATCAGCTCTCTGAGTGAATACTTGGTTTATCACACCATTTTCATCAAACCAGACCCTTATCTGCGTCTCACCGAACTCCAAACCGCCCGCGTCAATTGAAACCGGTTCCTCATCAAGATATGCCGACAACTCATCTTCACTCATGCCCAGTAAGCTAAAGTAGGTTTGAAAAGACGTGGCGTCCTCAGAACCTGTTACGATATCGCTATCTACCGGATCCGCTGTTTCCTCAGAAGTTGCGGTTGTTTCCTCAGCGCCTGACTCTGTTTCCACCTGCTGTGTTGTTTCGGGCGATGTGGTATTGCCGCTGCAAGCTGTAAGCGCAAAAGCCATAACAACCGCGAGCAATAAACTTAAATACTTTTTCATATATTAACCTCCGTTTTTTAGATTGGCTGGTATGCTTGAAGCATGGCTTCTTGCACAAACTTATATTATATCAAAGGTACTATAGTGTCAATTATATAATGCAAATAGAAACCGGCGGGATATCCGGTTGCTCCGGTTCCGCCTCCTGACACCCGGTCTTATCGATCGGACCACCAAAGCCAACAGAAAAAGTAAATGCGGTGACCCTGCTAAAATTCCCGTAAACCCTTAACAAAATTGAACCGGTATGATAAGATGAAAAAAGCATATCAATACTGATCATTAATCGTGGATCAACCGATGGTCAGAAACAGGATGGAGGAAGGAAGCATGGCGGGAGAAGGAAAGACTGGCGTCGTCGATAGCATGGGTAGCACTGAGAATACCGACCGACAGGAAGAGTCAACCACAAGTGGCACTACTAATAAAGAAAGCAGTGACGATAAAAATGCAATGAATGATGTTGCCGGGAAAGCGACCATAAATAGTCACGACAGGTATGTCGCCTACGTTTCCACCTACACTTCGGGAAGTAAAAACATGTGTGGCATCAAGATTTATGATGTCGATGTCGAAGCGGGGCGGATGACCGAAAAGGGACAGGTGGAGATTACTAATTCCTCCTATGTGACCACCGCTCATAACCGGAAGTACCTTTATTCGATCACCGATTATGGGGTACAGGCGGATGAAATCTTGCCGGACGGGCATTTGCGGTTGATCAATTATGCTTCGATCAATGGGATGCGGGGGTGTTATCTGTCCACCGACTATAATGACAAATTTTTGTTTGTGGCAGGCTACCATGATGGGAAGCTGACGGTGCTGCGTCTGGGTGAAGACGGGTCGGTTGGTGAGATTGTCGAGGAGATTTTCCATAAAGGACTGGGCAGTGTGGCAGAGCGGAATTTCCGTCCGCACATCAATTGCGTTAAGATGACCCGTGACAACAAATATTTATGTGCCGCCGATCTGGGGATGGATCATGTGAATGTCTATCAGCTTGATCATCGCACCGGCCGGCTGAAGCTGGTGGATGTGATCCGCAGTGAGATGGAATCGGCACCGCGTCACCTTAAATTTTCGATGGACGGGCGGTACCTTTACATTGTTCATGAACTTAAAAATTATATTGAAGTATATCATTATTATGAGAAGACACCGGGTGATCCCGAATTTGATAAGATCCAAAATATCTCGACCCTGAATCAGTACCATGCCAGCAGTTCAGCCGCCAGTGCCCTCAATTTTTCGGCGGATGGTAAGTACCTGTTAAGCTCCAATGCCGGTGATAACAGCGTGGTGGTTTATTCCATTGACGATGAGACCGGTATGCTCACTAAGCTTTTATGTCTGCCGGTCAGTGGTGATTATCCCAAGGACGCGGCCCTTTTCCCCGACAACCGTCATCTGGTCTCGCTTAATCACGAGTCGGATACGATGACCTTTTTCAGTGTAGACATGGAAAAAGGTCTGCTGGTCAT
>JAITWD010000290.1 GCA_031285465.1 Lachnospiraceae bacterium | reverse complement strand
ATGGTATAATGATTAACGGATGTTCGGTAGGTGGTGCCTTTGTGGCAGTAACCAGAAGAAACTCTGGACAAGAAGTGAACAGTAATGATAATTATTTTTAGGAGGAAATACAGTAATGGTAACCTTACTTAACACAGGTGCATATTTAGTGAATAACAGCGAAATAATCCCCGATACGCCAGGGCCGGAAGGTGGACAGGCACTTGCGGCTAAAGCGGGCAGAGCGATCGGCAAAGAGGAGGCCGCCAGGGGTACCATTGCATATGATATTTTGGCGGCACACAATACATCAGGGAATATGGATGATCTAAAGGTGCGTTTTGATAAACTTATTTCGCATGATATTACCTTTGTGGGTATCATTCAAACGGCAAGGGCATCGGGCCTGACCCGTTTTCCGGTTCCCTATGTACTGACCAACTGTCACAATTCCCTCTGTGCGGTTGGCGGGACTATTAATGAAGATGATCATATGTTTGGGTTAAGCTGTGCCAGGAAATATGGCGGGGTATATGTGCCGCCTCATCAGGCGGTCATCCATCAGTATGCCCGAGAAATGATGGCAGCCGGTGGGGCAATGATCCTGGGAAGTGACTCTCATACCCGCTACGGAGCGTTGGGGACGATGGCGATGGGCGAGGGCGGACCGGAACTGGTTAAACAGTTGTTGGAGCAGACCTATGATATTAAGCGGCCGGAGGTGGTGCTGGTTTATTTGACAGGGACACCGGTTGTGGGGGTCGGACCGCAGGATGTGGCACTGGCGATCATCGGAGCGGTTTTTGCCAATGGATATGTTAAGAACAAGGTTATGGAATTTGCCGGTCCGGGAGTGGCAGGCTTAAGTGCCGATTTCCGGATGGGGATTGATGTCATGACCACCGAAACCACCTGCCTGTCTTCGATTTGGACCACCGATGATACGATCAAAGAATATTATGAGATCCATGGACGCAAGGCGGACTATCGGGAACTTAAGCCGGCGACGGTAGCTTATTATGACGGGGTCATTACGGTGGATTTAAGTGCGGTGCGCCCGATGATCGCCATGCCCTTTCATCCCAGCAATACCTACACGATTGAAGCGGTTAATGCCAATCCGGTTGAGATACTAAGAGAGGTTGAGCAGCGGGCATCGGTCAGTCTTGACGGTGCGGTCAATTACTCCTTGCAGGATAAGATCAGGGATGGACGGGTGTATGTCGACCAGGGTATTATTGCCGGTTGTGCTGGTGGTGGGTTTGAAAATATCTGTGAAGCTGCGCAGATTTTGCAGGGTACCTCAACCGGTGCGGATGGGTTTACTTTGAGTGTGTATCCGGCATCCACACCGATATATATGGAACTGATCAAAAATGGCTGTGCCGCAACCATTCTGGAAACCGGAGCGGTTCTAAAGACCGCCTTTTGTGGTCCGTGTTTTGGTGCAGGTGACACACCGGCCAATAATTCGTTTAGTATCCGCCATTCAACCCGGAATTTCCCCAATCGGGAGGGGTCTAAGCTTCAAAATGGACAGATTGCCTCGGTTGCGCTTATGGATGCCCGTTCAATCGCGGCGACGGCGGCCAATCAGGGTCGCCTGACTCCGGCTACCGAATATAATGGACCGCGTACCAGCCATCGTTATTTCTTTGACCAAAATATTTATGCCCATCGGGTCTTTGATGCATGGGGAAAAGCCAAACCCGCTACCGAAATCCAATTGGGCCCCAATATTAAAGATTGGCCGACCATGTCGGCATTGACCGATCATCTGCTCCTAAAGGTGATCGCCGAAATACATGATCCGGTGACCACTACCGACGAGTTGATCCCCTCAGGGGAAACCTCCTCTTACCGCTCCAATCCATTAGGCTTGGCAGAGTTTACCCTGTCGCGTAAAGATCCTGCGTATGTCGGTTTGGCTAAAGAGGTAAAAGCCGCTGAAGTAGCCCGTATTGATGGTCAGGCACCGGAAACCGCTTTGGTGGAATTGGCGCCGGTACTGGCGTCAATTAAAAAGGATTTTCCCCAGGCGGCTCCGGCTAATACTGGCATCGGTTCGGTCATCTTCGCGGTCAAGCCGGGTGATGGTTCAGCAAGAGAACAAGCCGCTTCCTGTCAGAAGGTTTTAGGCGGATGGGCGAATATTGCCACTGAATATGCCACTAAACGTTATCGCTCTAATCTGATAAACTGGGGAATGCTTCCCTTTTTGATCGAGGCAGGGGAATTGCCTTTTACTAATCATGATTACCTTTTTATTCCCGATATTAAGGTGGCGGTAGAAAACAAGAATGATAGCATCACGGCCTATGTTGTTAAGGCGGAGGGCATGTGCAGTTTTACCCTTAAACTGGGAGACCTGACCGATGAGGAACGGCGTATTATCCTGAAGGGATGCCTGATCAACTATAACCGCGTTTAGGATAACTTTTCCTATAAATGCTAAAGTTAAAACAAAAAATACCGATATATACCATACAATATTGATCCATACCGGCCAGTATGGATCAATATTGAATAATAACGGTTAACCACGGATGGGCACAAGGAATAAAGGAATTTTCCGGTGTACATCCGTTTTTGTTTTGGACCATCATCATGGTGGTCTGGTGTGATCAGGGAAGAGGACAGGGCAGCGCAGGCCGGACAATTGGTGTGACCGCAACCAAATCAAGGGGGTTTAATTTGCGAATAGATTCCAGTACAATAGGAATGGCGTCCGCCAGAAGTTTTACTTCACAAGAAACCAAGTACTTACGATTTTCCATTACCAATGCCAGCTCTAATGCCCTGAACAACCAACTACTGGGCGGTCAAAACATGGAAGAGGGTATGGATGACCCATCCGGTGCAAACCATAACGGTGGTAGCGTGATGGCAGCTACCGACAAATATGAGGAATTACGGGCCAGGATCAATGGCGTGGCATCACGTATCAGTGGTACGGGCAGGATTAACGGCTTGGGCGAAGATATTGCCCAATTGCGTGATATCCGGCAGAAGTGTATTGATTTTTTATACCAGACCCTTTTCGGCCGTGATCAGCATCATCGGAATACGGCGAGCGAGGTTGATACCGGCAACAAGCCGGCCGAGTCGTCCGCAAAGAACTGGTCCGGTGGTGTGCGGGTTGTCGAGTACCAGCAGGTTTATAGCTATACCGAGACCGAAACGACCGCTTTTAGTACAACCGGAACGGTTAAGTGCGCTGACGGGAGAGAGATCGATTTTAATCTTGATCTACAGATGAGCCGCAGTTTTCAGGAGTATTATGAGGAAAACTATATGCAGCTTGAGGTTAATGTCTGTGATCCGCTGGTCATCAACTTAGAAGGAAATATTGCCGGTTTGTCCGATCAGACGATCCTGTTCGATATTGATAGTGACGGGGTCAAGGATGAGGTTAATCGCCTTGAGCAGGGCAGCGGTTATCTGGCACTCGATAAGAATGCTGACGGTTCGATCAATGATGGCAGTGAGCTGTTCGGGACCGCCTCCGGAAATGGGTTTGCCGATTTGGCGAAATATGATGAGGATGGTGACGGATGGATCGATGAAGACGATGACATCTGGAATAAGCTTAAGATATGGGTGATGGATGAGAAGGGCGAAGGACAGCTTTACGGTCTGGCAGACAAGGGAGTTGGTGCGATTTGTCTGGGCAGTCAGAGTACCGATTTCACGATCACCAATGACAGTAATGTTGCCAAGGGTTATATCCGTCAAAGCGGGATGTTTTTGTATGAATCGGGTGCTGTGGGCAGTGTACAACAGGTTGACCTTGTCAAATATGATCATGCCGGTTAGTAGTTGGTTTTAATGGATTACTCACAAATAGTTGCATATAATGAATAGCCAGTAGGGACATCGTCATACAATGATTTAGAGGTGTCCAATGGAAAGACGAGACGTTATTATGGTCGAGAATAAAAGAATCGTTCCAGGTGTTTTTTTAAAATATCTGGGAGCGATTCTTTTGTTTGTTTTTTTATTACCGTATGTGATAACTGCTATTTTTAATAATGTTAGCAGTAATGAGGTAGAAGGTCAAAAGTTGTTGGAAATGATCGATCGTGAGGATCGGTATACGGGAGCGGTTTATGTGGAAAATATTACAGCAGCCGGAAGTGAACGTATTCCACTGGAAATTTATTTAGTGGACCGGTTATCCCGCGTGATCGACCGTGAATTTGAGTTGGAGGCGATGAAAGCCCAGGCGGTTTTGCTGCGAACGGCATTGATGGAACAGCTATGGAAGGAAACGGGTACCATTAGGGGGGACGTGACAATAACCGATGAGGACTATGGACACGGGTTTGCTAATGATACTTTTACCGAAGCGGTATATTCTACGCAGGGTGTTTTTTTAACCTATCATGATCAACCGATTAAGGCTCCATATTTTGCAGTAAGCAATGGTAAGACCAGGAATGGAGCAGAGGTTTTTAAGGAAGGTGAATACCCCTATCTGGTGTCGGTGGTGTGCAATCGGGATTTTATTGCCACCAAATATACCGGTAGCGTTACGATGAGTAAGAGTGAATTTATTGCCGCCTGGGAACAGGCGGTTCAGACAACGGTGACCGGAGAGTTACTTGTCGATGATATGGTAATTGAGCGGGATGCCAATGATTATATAACCCGTATCACAATTGAAGAGCAAAGTTTAAGCGGTGAGCAATGCAGGGCCATATGGGGACTTGATTCGGCCTGCTTTCAGATAGAAGAAAGGAGCAATAAAATTAATTTTACTGTGAAGGGGGTGGGACACGGGCTGGGGATGAGCCAATTTGCCGCTAATGAGATGGCGATTGCTGAAATAGACTATATTGGAATCCTGGAATACTTTTTTCCTGAGACGCAATTGACAAAATTTGAATAAAGAGCAAAAAAAGGGAAAAACTATCCATATAAAGTTGAACCTTTGATTTTTATTTAAATGCGTTTCACAAAAGCTCTAGGAGGAAATAAGATGAAGAGATATCAAAAAAGAAACCGGGCCGGTCTGGCGAAAGAGCGCTGGATAATTGCGGGTACTTCCGTATGTGTGTTAGCGTCATTAACGCTGACGGGGGTATATGTGCGAGAGGTGAATCGGCAGAGTCATGACGCATATGT
>JAITWD010000216.1 GCA_031285465.1 Lachnospiraceae bacterium | reverse complement strand
ATCGCCGCTTGTGTCAGGGTTACTACTTGATTTTTCTTCATGGCATAGCTCCTTAGTTTTGTTTTACGTGAGGAGGATTTCGAACTCACGGATAGCGCGAATAAAGAATATTCGACTTTGTTACTATATCATAAAGAAAGGTAGATGGCAAGCATCAAAATGACGACTTAATTTAGAAAACTTTTATATAACGATAAGCCTTTTCATAATTAAAACATTGCATTTCACATAATCTGACACTATAATAGAGTGCAGAGTGTTACTGAATAGTTACAAATAATGTTAAAAGAGGATAGGTTAATGGCAGACAATCTCAATGAATTTGATGCAGGCGGGTCCGGAGGGAATCGTGGTGGCGGTAATAACAAAGGGAATAACGGTGGCGGTCCTGGTGGTCCGGGAAGCGGGGATAACCCTAAAAAGCAAAGTATAATCCTGTTTTTGGTGGCAGCATTGATCACCCTGGTCCTGATAAGCTCTTTTATGCGGATGATGACCGGCGGAACGGTAAAAGAAATTACCTACAATGAATTTATTCAGATGTTGGAAGATAAAACGGTGGAGTCGGTGGTTATTGGCAGTGATCGAGTTACTATCACACCAATACAGGAAGAGGAAAGTGAACCGAATTTTCTATATGGGTATGGATCACAGCCGGAAGAAAGTTATTTTACCGGTAAAGTCGAAGATGACAATACATTAACCGCCCGTTTATTAAAATATAAAGAGGTGGAGGTAAAGGGTGAAGTAACCGATAATTCGCAGTGGTTGCTGAGCTTGGTTCTGACCTATGTATTGCCTCTCTTACTAATGTGGGCATTGCTAAGCTTTCTTTTTCGGAAGATGTCGAAGGGCGGCGGGCCCTTGAATGTAGGCAAGAGCAATGCAAAGGTATATGTTCAGCGAGAGACGGGGATTACCTTTAAAGATGTCGCCGGTGAGGATGAGGCCAAAGAATCGTTACAGGAAGTGGTAGATTTTTTGCATAACCCCGGACGCTATTCTAAAATCGGTGCTAAACTGCCCAAAGGTGCGTTGCTGGTCGGTCCGCCAGGAACCGGTAAAACCTTACTTGCTAAGGCGGTGGCCGGAGAGGCACATGTACCATTTTTCTCATTGTCAGGCTCGGACTTTATTGAGTTATATGTGGGTGTGGGTGCTTCGAGGGTGCGGGATCTATTTAAAGAAGCAACTAAAAATGCGCCATGTATCATTTTTATTGATGAAATTGATGCGATCGGACGGAGCCGTGACAGCAAATATGGCGGTGGTAATGAAGAACGAGAACAAACCTTGAATCAATTATTGTCCGAGATGGATGGCTTTGACACATCCAAAGGTATTTTGGTTTTGGGTGCTACCAACCGACCGGAGATTCTTGATAAAGCGTTATTGCGTCCGGGGCGGTTCGACCGCCGGATTATTGTGGATAAACCTGATCTGAAAGGTCGGGTAGAAATATTAAGGGTTCATGCCAAGGAAGTTCTGATGGACGACAGCGTGGATTTGGATGCCATTGCGCTGGCAACTAGTGGGGCGGTTGGTGCCGATTTAGCGAATATGATCAACGAGGCGGCGATCAATGCGGTTCAGCGCGGGCGAGAGTTCGTTTGCCAGAAAGATCTGTTTGATGCGGTTGAACAGGTGCTGGTTGGAAAAGAAAAGAAGGATCGGATCATGAGCAAGGAGGAGCGGAAAATCGTTTCCTATCATGAGGTTGGTCATGCGCTTGTAAGCGCACTGCAAAAGAATTCCGAACCGGTGCAAAAGATAACCATTGTTCCCAGGACAATGGGGGCCTTAGGGTATGTTATGCACGTTCCGGAGGAAGAGAAGTATTTACAGAGTCAAGCTGAATTACATGACCGTTTGGTAGGATTATTGGCCGGACGGGCAGCGGAAGAATTGATCTTTGACACCGTAACGACCGGTGCTGCCAATGATATTGAGCAGGCAACCGGTATCGTTCGTAATATGATAACCCGTTTTGGAATGAGCAAGAAATTTGGTTTGATGGGACTGGCGACGGTGGAAAGTGAGTATTTGGGAGGCGGTGCACGACTGACCTGCAGTGATAGGACGGCGGCTGACGTTGACAGTGAAGTAATGACTATCTTAAAAGATTGTTATGAAGAGGCGAAGCAATTGTTATCCGGTAACCGGGAGATCATGGATCGGCTGGCAGATCATCTGATTGAAAAGGAAACTATCAGCGGTAAAGAATTTATGAAAATATATCGTGATGCCAAGGGACTGCCCGAACCCGACCCGGAAGAGGAGAAGGCCCGGCCAGAATTAGCGACTAAAGAGGAAAAAGAGGAACTACTTGAGAATCATGATAAAGTAGAGAAGGAAGAGCAATCGGGTAGTTTTGTTAATATCACAGTGGATGATGACTTTGTTAATAACCATTCGACAGCTAATGACGATAAGCGATCAGATCGGTCCAGTGAAACAGCCGATAAAATGCTGTCAGAAGGCAGTGATGCACCCAAAGGACGTTTTTCACGGATGCCTTCGGATTTTGCCGATAGTTTGCAAAATGAAATAAAGAATCGTCAGGGAGACGATAATAAATAAATAGCCTGTATCAAAAAAACTAAGATAGCCGGAGCAATCTTAGTTTTTTTGATTTTCGATTTTAAAATATTAATTTACCCTTGTCTGATAATACGATACCTGACTTAGGAAAAGGTTGATTAAAGCGTTTCCTTAGCTGATTTTCGGTAAGCTTCCGGCGGCGATAGACTGACCAACCCGACGGCTCTTCTCGTCGGGAAGCTGCAGATTGATACCGGCAGCCAGTTCCGGATAATCGTCCTTCAGGACTGCCTTAGCTCTTTCGACAATGATATCGCCTCCTAATCCGGAGGTTACCCGGCCCATCAGCAGAACATGCTTAATATCGTAAAAGGTGGTGTAGTAAGCCAAGGTATGACCAAGATATACACCGATCGTATCATAAATCTTCTCGACACCGTTGATGTAATTGCCGTTGCCGTCTACCATTTCCTGGACTACCTTAAGCTTATCTCCCGGAGACAGCGTATCATCAAAGTTTATATTAAGTTTTGGTGCAAGCTTGATAACGGCGTCCTGTGAGAAATACTTTACGCCACAACCGATATCGCCCGACCATTCATCGTGACTACCATTGGTCTGGGCATCGCACGGGGCAAAGGCCAGTTCGTTAAGCCAGCCGGTTACATTTCCGTCCTTATCGACATAACCGCCAGCTTCGCTGGTGCCCATTGCAATACCGAGGATGTTGGTATCTTCGAGACTCATGGCTCCGGCTAAAGCGGTGACATCACCATCATTACAAACCTCAATGGGGATATCGCCAATCTCTTTAGCGGCGCGGATGTAGATATCTTTGACCTGTGCTTCAAATTCTTCGGGAGACACCTTTAGAAACAGTGAAGCGATCATCGTTCGGTTATCAATGTATATACCGGCTGAGCTGACACCGATGGCATCAACGCGGGGCATTTTAGAAGCGGCTGTTTTGAAGGCATTTACAATTTCGTTATAATGATATGAAGGATCGGCGGTTACCTTCGGGTACCAAACGACCTCTTCACTGTAGACACTCTCGCCATTTACGATCGCAGATACCTTCCGGTCACTGCCACCGGCATCAAAGCCGATGCGGCATCCGTCAAGATTACGTCCGATCGGTTTGGAGTTTTGCACTGCCTTCGGTTTGTCCGCATACGTAGCACTGCAAACCGTTACCGGATGCTCATAAACATTACTCATGGTTTCGTAATCAAAGGAACGGGCACCGGTTGGACTATAGACCGCTTTGATATGCCCGGCAAGAGCATCATCACCACAAATTGTGATCTTGTATCCCCCCACACACCAGAGAATGGCTTTAACCATCCGCTCGACATAAAATTTATTGGCA
Organism: Lachnospiraceae bacterium; assembly: GCA_031285465.1. Classification (GTDB taxonomy): domain Bacteria; phylum Bacillota; class Clostridia; order Lachnospirales; family Lachnospiraceae; genus UBA935. The sequence continues at coordinate 6,251 of JAITWD010000216.1, read as the reverse complement.
TCGTCATATTCAGTGCCTTCGCAGACTAAGGTGTCATATACATATGTGTAACCGCTGTTGCGCTCCACGGCGATGGCGAGGGGCTTGGTAGCTTTACTTAAAAAGGCCTGGTTAAATTTGTGCATCGGAATAAAACCTTCATCTAGAACCGGCGTATTTTTCACATCAAATTCGATATTATACAGCTTCACTTCTTGTCCTCCTTGAATAGTAGATTTGCTAAAAAAATTGCATTTAATGAGAAAATTGTACCATAATCACTTGATATATACAACCATTAAAAACGATCATCTTGCGGTGGGTTTTTTTAATAAAATATGGTATAATCGCTGTAGCAATATAATCAATTTATTATAACGGTGAGGAGAAAAGAAATGGATAAAGCAAAAGTTTATTTTACCGATATGCGCTGTACGGTAGGGGTCAGTTTGCTGGACAAGCTGGATCGCCTGATCCGGCGGGCCGGCATTGACACGATTGATTTTAGTAATCGTTACACCGCTATCAAGATACATTTCGGTGAACCGGGTAATCTTTCATTTTTACGTCCCAATTTTGCCAAGACGGTGGCCGACCGGATTAAATTATTGGGTGGCAAGCCCTTTTTGACCGATTGCGGAACTTTATATGTCGGACGACGGAACAATGCGTTGGTGCATCTGGATGCGGCGATGGAAAATGGTTATTCTCCCTTTTCGACCGGTTGTCAGAATATTATTGCCGATGGTCTTAAAGGCACCGATGATATTGAGGTTCCGATCATCGGCGGTGAGTATCTTAAGAGTGCCCTGATCGGACGGGCGATCATGGATGCCGATATCATTATCTCGCTAAATCATTTTAAAGGGCATGAGTGTACCGGCTTCGGCGGTGCGATAAAGAATCTGGGGATGGGATGCGGTAGCCGTGCCGGTAAGATGGCCATGCATAGCGATGCCAGTCCGCAGGTTAATCCAGAGCTTTGCCTGGGATGCCGAGTGTGCATCCGGTCATGTGCCCATGATGCCATCGACTACCATGAAGGAAAGGCACATATAAACGGAGACAAGTGTGTTGGCTGTGGCCGTTGTATTGGCAGTTGTAATTTTGACGCGATCAGCAATGAAGATTTTAACAGCAATAATAAGTTAAATTATAAGATGGTGGAGTATACCAAAGCGGTGGTAGATGGTCGGCCACATTTTCATATCAGCATTGTTAATCAGGTTTCACCCTATTGTGATTGTCACAGTGAAAATGATGCGGCGGTGGTGCCGGATATTGGGATGTTTGCCGGGTTTGATCCGGTTGCGGTTGATAAGGCATGTATTGATGCCGTTAATGCTGCCCCGGTTGTGGGTGGTACCCTTCTGGACGAAGCGGTGCGGGGGAATGACCATTTTTCCAGTATACACCCTGCGACCGATTGGCGTACCCAGATCGCCCATGCCGAAAAGATCGGGTTGGGTTCCAGTGAATATGAACTGATCACCATTAAGTAATCGGCGAAATGCATTGGGATTAGTTTGAAAAATCATAGATTTTTCAAATTTTTATTTAGGCAGTTTCGCAGATAAAATCTGCGAAATGCATGGGGATTAGTATAAGTAGTTTAGTCAGAATATTTTAGTATGCCACACTAACGGCTTCTTAGGTCGATGGTGTGGCATTTTTTATGGCACAGACCATAAAAACCGTCAGTTGTGCAAAAAAACTGTCACTTAGGAAAGTGATATTGATATTCTTGCAAAAAATTCCTAAAATAGAGGTAACAAACAAATGGTTTTTCTATTTCAAAAAGGAGGAAAAAATGAAAAACAGGCGATGGAAAACATTATTTACATTACTACTGGCAGCAGCTCTGGTGGTGACACCTTTACAGGGTGCTTTGGGTGAGGGCTTTACGGTTATGGCGCAAAGTCAGTATCCCGATTGGCAGGCAGGCGAAGCCTATAGCGGCGGCAGCAAGGTGGTTTTTGAAGGTAATGTGTATGAAGCAATGTGGTGGACACAGGGAGATAACCCGGCATCACCGTCCAATCCTAATGCCCATCCGTGGCAATTGGTTGGACCGGCGGAGAACGACGGAAATGATGGCGGAAATGAAGGTGGAGGAACAGCACCGGTAGGAGAATACCCGGCATGGGTATCCGGCGCAACCTATCTTGCGGGCGAGCGTGTTGTATACAATGGCACTGTCTATGAAGCGCAGTGGTGGACGCAAAACGAGACTCCTGGTACGGTAGCAGTTTGGAAGATGATCGGACCGGGCGAAGCAACCGAGCCGACCGACCCGACTCCGAGTCCGTCCCCGACGACCTCCCCTAATCCTAATCCGGATCCGTCACCATCACCATCACCGTCAATACCGCCGGTAGATGAAAGTCAGCCGGGTGATTCCAAGGTTCTGACCGATGCAGAGATCGTCGAAGAATGGGGTGGTATCGACCCCAAATATTCACCCGCCAATGCCGAGCTGCGGTTGGAGCAATACTTAAGTCAGGATGATTTTGAAGAATTGTTTCCAAGAAGGTATGGCTCAGCTATGTGGCATGCCACCGGTCCGGCAGCGATTCCGGCAGGGACCACCGTCCCCGAATACTACTCTTATGCCAATTTGAAGGCTGGTATCAAGCATGTGGCCAATATTATGTATAAGGTAGAGTACCGCACGGGGGTAATGTATGCACCAAAAATCACCGTTTTGAATAAAGAGACCAAGACCGAGACGGTGATTTCCATGAATCCTGATTTTAATGCTTCATGGAATGTAAATAAGGCAATAGACGTAAAAATAGTAGATTTCGGTTGCTTTTTAGCCGATGGTACTGAGAATGACAAGCGGCGTGAGATTGCAGGATTTTTAGCCAATATCGCTCATGAAACCAGTGGTGGCTGGGCGACGGCGCCGGATGGGATACTGGCATGGGGGCTGTACTTTAATGAAGAAGTCTCCTACACCGGTACCAATCAGATTGGATATGTCGATTCAACCAATCAGGATTTTCCTGCAGTGAGTGGTAAATCTTATCATGGACGGGGACCGATCCAACTTAGCTGGAATTATAATTACGGATTGATCAGCGGTATTTTATATCAAGATAAGAATATTTTATTAAACAACCCGGAATTGGTTACTCAGGATGGCAAGCTGGGCTTTATGACCGCATTATTGTTCTGGATGACTCCGCAGGCACCCAAGCCGTCCTGCCACGATGTGATCACCGGAATTTGGTCACCGACCGCAGTTGATATTGCTAAAGGAATCACCGAAGCTGGATTTGGTGCGACCATCAATATTATTAACGGTGGCTTTGAAGCCGGTAAGGATGCTTCGGACTATCGTGTTGGTAGAAGGATTGGACATTATCTGGATATAACCTCACGTAATGGAGCTGATATTACCGGTGAGAAATTGGATACATTAGGGATGCAGGCGTGGTAAGAGATGTGTTTTGTCTATAGTTAGGGAAATACTGATTTAATCAGTGTTTCCGTAGTCAGAAGTAGCTTATGGCTAACCAGCGCTGGCCAATAATTTCATTACAGATTTGTGCACATTAAGAACCCCGTTCAAACACGAAGTGTGATTGGACGGGGTTTGATAGTTTAGCGGTCAAAGGGTTTTTCGTTATTTGAGCCCATGTCATCATTTATGGTCGGTTGGTTGGCGGATGGGTTGCTGGCAGAAGCAGGGGGAAAGGACGATTTGGGTGGGGCAGGGGCGAGATGCTGCGCCACTTCCATGATCACATCGGGCGGGACACGGCGCAGTTGTGCCCAGGCGCGCATACCGATAAAAAGGCTGTAGAGTACATAAGCATGAAATAGAAGGTCTATAGTTAAGGAAGCGTAAAAACCACTACGTACGATCGCGTAGCCAAACACCAGAAAGTCCAAGCCAAAAAGGAGGAAGGCGATCAATAAAAATACCCGTCTCTTTTTGGATAAAAACCAGAAAAGAAAATATAAAGCGGTGAAAAGTAATGAACCGATCAGACCGATAGTACCCCACAAAGGGACGCCTAAAAAGCTGGCTAATCCGATCCCGATGGAATATATAAAGGTTGGCAGCGCGGCAGTGAACAGAAAAGACAGGTTGGCATTAAAGAAGATAAGAAAAATATTCATGGTGGTAAGAAGAGCTAATAATAATAGGTTGCTTCGTCCTCGCCGATAATTGTTTAGTGCTTGAGCGATTATTGTGCGGTCCATTTGGTAATTCATTTGGTGATCCTCCCGATTTTCATAATGGAAATATTATAGCACAACAGGAAAGTTATTGCTACACAGGATCAGTGAAGCGCTGACTAAAGCGTTTCTTTAGAAAAATCAACTTAGGTGGTTGTGGATATTAGGTATTTTCGGTAAGATAATAATTAAAATATATTTCCATTTATAGGAATGAAAATAAGCTGTCTTGGGGAATAATAGCAATTATATGGAGCATGGTAATGGGAGGAAATAGGATGATAAGAGGGAAGCGGTTAGGGACCCGGTGGTGGAAGCAGATATGGGCGGTGGGCTTATGTTGCTTTGGATTAAGTGGATGTGGCATTGAAGGACAATCGGTAGAGCGTTTTCTTAATGATATTGGAAAAGTAGTCAGTGAACAAAACGTACCCGATCAAATGGTATCAGCCGATTCGGTAGAGAACCCACTTGATCGATCGGAGGCAGCCGATTTGGCAGAAACCGACCCCATCCCGGAACAGGGGACATCGTCAGAATCATCCGGGACGGGCACCGATATAGTTGATGGCCTGGGAAAGGAATATCTGACCGGTGAATGGGCGATCGGTCAGCCGGGTGATCATGGCATGGAACAGGAGTGGCTGGATGCTCTGTGTGAAGAACTTATCACCGGATCGGTTCGGGCGGCACTTTTGGTCAAGGATGGTACCATTGTGTATGAGTATTATGGTACCGGTGATAATACCGAAACGAAATACAGTCTTTATTCATGTACAAAGAGCGTTACATCAGCAGCAGTGGGGTTAGCCATTGAGCAGGAGCTTCTGCCCGGTGTGAATAGTAAGCTGGCGGATTTTTTTCCTGACCTTGCTGATCCGGAAAAGGAGGATATAACAATTGCCCATCTTCTTAACTTAACATCGGGAATTGAATGGAAAGAATCGGTTTCCAGCGGGATTTTGTTGGAATGGATGCTGGCAGACAATCAGGTTGACTATGTTTTGAATAAGAAAATGGTCGGGCAACCGGGTGAGGCATTTAATTATAACTCAGGGAATACCCAGCTTTTAGCGGCAATTTTGGAAAAGGTAACCGGGCAGTCAGAAGCCGATTATGTCAGGGAAAATATTCTGACACCCATCGGTATTGGTGATGTTTCCTGGTGGGAGGATGCGCAGGGAATCACCTTCGGTGGTTTTGGGATATGGCTGACGGCAAGAGAAGCCGCTCGGTTTGGTCAACTTTATCTGAATGAGGGGCGATGGGGAGAGCAACAGATTATCCCGGCTGATTGGGTAAAATTATCAACTGTGCCACAGGGGCCAACCGATTTTTATGGTTATAATTGGTGGATCGATGTGCCGGAGCCAGATCAGCAGTTTCGGATGTATTATGCTTCTGGATTTGGTGGTCAGCATATCATTATAGTCCCGGAATATCAGATGGTAGCAGTGGTGATGAGCATGGGGGTGACGGATGATTCTCTGGTTTCGACCTTTAAGGAGCATTTGATGGATTGGTGATCGACCGGTCCAATAACTTGCGAAATGCACGGTCACAGTTAATCGAATCTTTTGGATTGAGAAAGGAGATAAAGGATGATCATAACAACGACACCGAATGTTGAAGGAAAAAAGATACTGGAGTATAAGGGGATTGTTTTTGGTGAAATAGTAACCGGTATTGATTTTATTAAGGATTTTGCAGCGGGGTTATCTAATATATTTGGCGGGCGCTCGGGATCTTATGAAGGAGAGGTAGTGGGGGCAAGAGATGCGGCGCTACGGGAATTGGAGGAGCGTGCATTACGGCTTGGTGCCAATGCTGTTGTGGGTGTGGATCTGGATTATGAAACCATGGGGCAGGGTAATATGGTGATGGTCATTGCGTCGGGAACGGCAGTGGTAGTGGGGTGACATGGTGTCATCATAATACATAAGTATCTTTGAAATCCTATGTCACTGATCTGGATCTATGTTATCGAATTAGTAATATTAAATAAAATGACAATATTATTCATCTTTTTCGACATGGATATAATATTGTCATTTTTTTTCTATTTACATATAACTGGTAAT
>JAITWD010000175.1 GCA_031285465.1 Lachnospiraceae bacterium | reverse complement strand
GCGGAGAATGATAAAATAGCGGTAGGCATTTCTGGCGGAAAGGATAGTCTTACCCTGTTGCATGCCCTCCATGGTCTGCAACGCTTTTATCCGCACAAATTCGAGTTACATGCGGTTACCGTTGATCTTGGGTTCGATAACCTAAATCTGGATAAGATCAAGTTGCTATGTGAACAATTGAAGATTCCATATACTATCGTTAAGACCGATATTGCCTCCGTAATCTTTAAAGATCGCCAGGAAAGTAACCCCTGTTCGCTGTGCGCTAAAATGCGCAAAGGGGCACTAAATGATGCTATCAAGTTGGCCGGTTGTAATAAAATAGCATATGCTCACCACAAAGATGATGTCGTTGAAACTATGCTTCTTTCCCTTATATATGAGGGCCGATTTCACACATTTGCGCCGGTCACCTATCTTGATCGAACCGAATTGACCGTTATCCGCCCCCTTATGTATATGAATGAAGCGGATGTGATCGGTTTTGTCCGGCTACTCCAGCTCCCGGTAGTGAAAAGTCCGTGTCCTGTAGATGGTTATACCAAACGCGAATATGTCAAACAGCTTCTCAAGACATTAAATATAGAAAGTCCCGGCGCAAAGGAACGAATGTTTACCGCTATTGTCCGTAGCAACATGAATGGCTGGATAAAATAAACCGACTATTGCAAACCGATGAGGGTAAAACTATGGTGGAAAAAAATAAAAACTACCACGACGAACAGAATAAACTTAATACTTTAAAGATGCGGGAAATCCTTGATACTCTCCCCTCCTTCTGTCGTCAGTATTTCCGTGGCATCCAGGAATACACCTCTTCGAGGACACGCTTGGCATATGCATACGATATCAGGGTTTTTTTTGAATACATTGGGCGACATCATAAATCATGTATGCAACCTGATTGTACTGAGCCTAACCTCGCCCTATTGCCACTGGAGATACTGGACCAGATAAAACGTGAAGATATTGAAGAATATCTGGATTATATCAGTCTCTATCAAAAGGATGGCCGGGAAATCACAAATGATGAGCGAGGTAAGTCTCGAAAATTAGCAGCGCTACGTAGCTTTTATAATTATTTTTTCCGTACGGAATTAATTGCGACCAATCCGGCGGCACTGGTTCCATTACCTAAATTACATGAAAAAGAAATTGTACGTTTGGATGTGGATGAAGTGGCGATATTGCTCGATCAGGTTGAAGATGGAACCAATCTAACGGCCAACCAGCTAAAATATCATAATAAAACCAAGGTACGGGATATTGCCCTTCTTACCCTCTTACTGGGGACCGGTATACGTGTTTCTGAGTGTGTGGGGCTTAACCTCCAGGATGTTGATTTCAAGAATAATGGAATTAAGATTAAGCGTAAAGGGGGATTTGAAACGGTCATCTACTTTGGAGACGAGGTAGCCGAAGCTTTGGATGATTATTTAGAGAAAAGGCATCGGGTTATTCCCTTATCAGGGCATGAGCAGGCGCTTTTTCTGTCCTTACAGAATCGACGTCTTGCTGTACGATCGGTGGAAAATCTAGTCAAAAAATATGCCCGTACAGTTACGGTTTTAAAGAATATTACCCCCCATAAACTACGAAGTACATATGGCACCTCTCTATATCGTGAAACCGGTGATATCTATCTGGTGGCCGATGTGTTGGGACATAAAGACGTCAATACAACCCGAAAACACTACGCTGCTATTGAGGATGAGCGTCGCCGTAAAGCAGCAAAGGCGGTTACTCTGCGTGAAAAACCCTACGACCATAACATCTAAGGAAACATTGATTAAAGCGTTTCCCCAAACCCAAAAGCCACTAAGATGGATAAAGTGGCGTCAATCCTTAAAAATAAAACTGTAACATTATGAAGAATAATACGGAATGATCAAATGTTGCCCCGCATTTATTTCATCGCCGGAAAGGTTATTGATCTGTAAAACCTCATCAATATAGTCGCCTATACTAGCGTAATGTGTGAGCGAAATATTATCGTTAGCAATGGACCATAGCGTATCACCGGCGCCCACCTCAATACTGGTAAAATACTTATGTGATGGAAGCTGGTCGGTTGCTTTCGCTTGAACAAAGATACTTCCCAGTGTAACGGAAAAAGCTGCGACCAGGATCAGGATCATGGTGCTGATCATAATCTTACGCTTTAGCCTAGCCACTCTTCTCTTCTTATTCCTCATCCTTCTCAACTCGCGTTGAAATAAAATAGTGTGCTCCATGATTTTCTCCTCCATAATCGGTGAAAGGAATCGTTTACCCAATAATTCAGCAGGGCGAACGTGTGTTCTAAGGGGATTATACCGAACATACATTCTACTTGTCAATAGCTTTTTACACTTTTTCGAAAAAAATCGAACAAATATTTGGAATATATGTTTGCTTTTTGAAATCATGTATGCTATCATAGAAAAAACGTGTTAAAAATATATAAACACAGCTTACAAATCATATGAGCTATCGATCATTCATTCGGTCGGTCACAAGGAGTCTTCATGGGTTATGGGAAAATCTCAAGCAAACAACAAGAAATTTTAGAATATATAAAAGAACAGATTTTACACCGAGGTTTTCCACCGTCGGTGCGTGATATCTGTGAGGCGGTTAATTTGAAGTCAACCTCTTCGGTGCACTCTCATTTGGAAACCTTGGAAAAGAACGGATATATACGACGCGATCCCACCAAACCTCGCGCCATCGAAATTTGTGATGATAATTTTCAGATGATCCGTACCGATATGGTTAGTATCCCGGTACTTGGTTATGTTGCTGCCGGGCAGCCCATCTTCGCGGAGGAACACATCGAGAGTTATTTTCCGATCCCAGCCGAAGTCGTTCCTTCGGGTGAGTCCTTTATACTAAAGGTTCGTGGCGATTCGATGATCAACGCCGGCATCTTTAATGGCGATCGTGTTTTTGTCAATGCGTGTAATTCGGTTAATAATGGTGATATGGCGGTGGCGCTGATTGATGATTCGGCGAAGGTTAAGACCTTTTATCGTGAGAATGGGCATATCCGGTTACAACCGGAAAATGATGAGATGGAACCGATCATTGTTCCTGATTGTCAGGTATTGGGAAAGGTTTTCGGGGTACTGCGACTTTTTAATTAAAACGTGATGCCAACTTAAGATATCAAATTGGCATCACGCATATTAGACCTTTTATTATACACTAAACTTTTTGCACACAGAGCTCTATCAAATAAACGCTATAGTACATAATGTATTCTATCTTCTATTTGTTTATTTTCAAATCAGGGAACCGCACTCTAAGATAGGCCTTAATCTCTTCCATACAACGCTCAAATCCCAGCTTAGAACTATTCAGACACAGATCGTAATTTCGGGCATCGGTCCACTCTCTGCCGGTGTAATACTTATAATACTCTGCCTTTCGACGATCGGTTTTATTTATATATTTATCTATTTCCTTTAAGGGCAGACTTAATTTCTTCATGGCTTCATTGATACAGAAATCCTCCGGTGCATGGATAAAAACGCTTAGTACATTTTCGTAATCGCGTAGAATGTAATCGGCACATCGTCCAATAATGACACAGGACTCTTCTTCAGCCAATCCCTTGATGATTTTTGCCTGGTAATTAAATAAATTGTCATTGGATGTAAATTCATCGCTTTCCGGTGGAATCAACTCGCCATGGTAGATATTTCGGGCAATTTTGAATAGTTTGGTGTTTTTAAGATGTTCATCGGCTTTTTCGAAGAGTTCTTCATTAATACCGCTATCATCCGATGCCAGTTTTAGGATTTCTTTATCATAATATTTGAAACCCAGATCGCGCGCCAGCATTTCTCCGATTGTACGTCCGCCACTACCATATTGTCTCGCCACCGTAATTACAACCTTATTCATTCAAATCCTCCCATTAGTTCTTATTTATCCTTAACTCTTATTTATCCTTAACTCTTATTTATCCATTGGCTCTTGTTTATATATTAGTTCTTATTTATTAAGGTAAACATTTTTCATATATGAACATTATTCAACTATATTACTCACCTAAATAAGCCTTCTTTATGGCATCATCATTTAAGAGTTCGGTTGCGTCACCCTCTAATGAAATCTTGCCAGTCTCTAAAACATATGCGCGATGAGCAATGGACAGTGCCTTTTTGGCATTTTGCTCCACCAGCAATACCGTGGTTCCGCCAGCACTTACCTCTTTGATAATATCAAAGATCTCATTGACAAATATCGGCGAAAGCCCCATTGATGGTTCATCCATCAGGATAATTTTAGGATGAGACATAAGTGCCCGTCCCATCGCCAGCATCTGCTGTTCACCACCGCTAAGAGTACCTGCTATTTGATTTTTCCGTTCTTCCAAACGAGGAAAACGTTTATAAATAGTTTTGATCGTGTTTTCGATCTCATTCTTATCCTTACGTGTATATGCACCTAACAGAAGATTTTGTAAAACAGACAATTGCGCAAAAACCCGGCGTCCTTCCGGAACATGTGCCATCCCCATCGAAACGATCTTATGGCTTTTGACCCGGGAAATATCTACACCATTAAATATGATCCGTCCTTGTTTTGGCGCAAGCAGACCGGTAACCGTGTGCAAAACGGTGGTTTTTCCGGCACCGTTAGCTCCGATCAGTGCAATGACCTCCCCTTCATTAACTTCAAAGGAAATACCTTTAATTGCCTGAATCATTCCATAATAAACTTCTAAATCTTTTATTTCCAGCATTGCCATCAAACCAACCTCACTATTCGCCTAAGTATGCAGTAATTACACGACTATCATTTAATACGGTCGCAGTCTCACCGCTCATTAATACTTTACCAAAATTCAAAACGGTAAGCCGTTCACAGATTCCCGACACCAGTTTCATATCATGCTCGATCAGCAAAATGGTCATATCGAATTCATCCCGGACAAAACGAATGGTGTCCATCAGTTCCTTCGTCTCATTGGGATTCATTCCTGCCGCCGGCTCATCCAGCAAAAGTAATTTGGGTGAAGTGGCTAGTGCCCTGGCAATCTCCAACTTCCGTTGCTTACCATAGGGCAGATTGGCCGCCAGATAATCTGCCTCTCCCTCTAGGTCAAACACCTTTAACAACTCATATGCCTTTTCGTTCATGATTTTTTCGGTCCGGTAATAAGAAGGCAGACGTAAAATGCCGGAAAGGGTATTATAATGAAAACGATTGTGCAAACCCACCTTTACATTATCTAAAACCGACAGTTCCTTAAACAACCGAATGTTCTGAAAGGTCCGGGCAATACCGGCTTTGTTGATCTCCACCGTCTTCATATTGGTAATATTATTACCATCCAGGTTAATAATTCCCTCATTGGGTTTATACACTCCTGTCAGTAAGTTAAAGAAGGTGGTTTTACCGGCACCATTAGGACCGATTAAACCATACAAGCTGCCTTTTTCTATGGAAATATTAAAATTGTCCACTGCACGTAAACCACCGAAGGAAATACTCAGATTGGTTACATCTAATAAAGCCATTCTATTGTCCTCCCTTGTTCTGATCGGCTGTATTCTGATCAATATTAGCGGGTTTCAGCTCCCGACGGAATATTTTATTGATAAAATACCGTGTGGTGTGTTGCTTTCGCCATGCTACTATCTTGGGACTCCAGTTAAAGAGCATCATCAATATCAATACTACAGCATAGATCAACATCCGATATTTATCAAGTCCGCGTAACAATTCGGGTAACAAGGTCAGCACAACCGCGGCGATCATAGAACCTCTGATATTGCCAATCCCACCCAAAACGACGAATACCAGGATCATGATCGACATATTATAACCAAAGTTGCGGGTGGTTGCCGCCAGGCTGTTCAGATTATGGGCATATAAAACACCGGCAACCCCAGCCAGGGCAGCAGAAATGGAGAAAGCCATTAACTTGTATTTGGTAATATTGATGCCAACCGACTCGGCGGCGATCAAATTGTCGCGGATGGACATGATTGCCCGTCCATCGCGGGACTTGATCAGATTTAATACGATGAATAATGTAAGTAGGATTAAAAGCACCCCTACAAGTAGTGATGAATCCCGTGGAGTCCCGATGATGCCAAGAGCACCATCAATAATCACTTCACCATCATCGGTCATATTTAATGACAGCGCATCTTTTAAGGAGGCATGGAATCCGTTTTGATCCCGTCCAACATAGAGAGCGTTGATCACGTTCTTGATAATCTCACCGAAAGCCAAGGTTACAATGGCCAGATAATCACCTTTAAGTCGTAAGACCGGCAAACCGATCAAAATGCCTGCCAATCCGGCAACCGCGGCTCCGATCAGCAAGGCTAAGATAAAACGAAGCGGTGCAAAGGTAATAACATCTACGGTACATTTGGAAAAAAAAGCACTGGTAAAAGCGCCCAAACACATAAAACCGGCATGCCCCAGACTAAGTTCACCAAGAATACCTACCGTCAGGTTCAGCGAGACCGCCAAAATAATGTAGATACAAAAGGATACCAGCAACCCACTCATTAAATTACTGATCAGGTTACCCGCTTCCAATATCTGGACGATTATAAAAGCGATCGGAACGATACCATAGGTGATCATATTGTCACGAGTGGATTTTGACATTTTTGCTTTTTTGATCGTGCCATTCGAATTTTTATTATTAGATTTAATATTAGTGTCAACTTGATTATCAGCTTTAGCTTGATTAATACCTGGCTTTTTAGTCACGATTCTTCCTCCTATACCTTTTCCTGTAGTTTTTTACCTAAAATACCGGTTGGTTTAATTAACAAGACGAGGATCAGAACCAAAAAGACGATTACATCAGCCATTTGTGATGAAATGTAAGCCCGTCCCAAAATTTCAACAATTCCCAATAATAGCCCACCGATCAATGCACCGGGGATCGAACCGATGCCACCAAAAACAGCGGCAACAAACGCTTTAATACCAGGCATGGAACCGATATAAGGCGACAAGGTCGGATAGGCCGAACACAGTAACAGTCCGGCGATAGCGGCAAGACCGGAACCGATCGCAAAGGTTAGCGAAATGGTTTTATTAACATTGATACCCATTAGCTGCGCGGCACCTTTATCTTCCGAAACAGCTAACATTGCCTGCCCAGGCCGGGATTTCTTGATAAAAAGACTCAAACCACCCATGATTATCAGACAGGAAATCACGGTAACGGTAGTCTCGCCCAAGATGGTGATCTGTCCGTCAAGCAATTGCATCGGAGGAACCGGTATCATTGAATCAAATGATTTGGGATTGGCGCCAAAAATAAGTAATGCAAGGTTTTGCAAAAAGTAACTTACACCGATCGCAGTGATCAGCACTACCAGGGAGGATGCTGCCTGGCGTAACGGCCGATAGGCAATATACTCAATGGTAACTCCTAAAATGGTACACAACACAACCGCCAGTGGAATGGCAATAAGCGGACTCATCCCCTGCGTACTGACCGTCCAGAAGATGGTAAAACCGCCCACCATGATAACGTCTCCATGCGCAAAATTAAGCATCTTGGCAATTCCATAAACCATCGTATAACCAAGTGCAATTATCGCATAGATACTCCCCAGGCTGATACCGTTTATTAAGTACGAAATAAAGCTAATCATAACATCGTCTCCATTTATATCTGCATTATGTCTTATTAATGATATAAAACAATCCTCTGAGAAAGCGGAGGATTGTAATATATCATAAAAAGCATTATTTTAGTATAACAGATTGTATTGGTAAAAAGCAAGACTTTCAGATAGTTTCGTATGGCGCTCAGTGTACGGCCACTGACGGTTAATGTCCGGTTAATGCAAAAACTCAAAGGTTACTTTGATATTTAGGCGATCGACATCGCCGTCATTTATCAATACTTCCTCATTATTTTTGGTGATGACCGCTTGATCAATAATGTTTGCCTTGAATAGATAAGGAGTCACCGTCTGATGTTTTACTTCATCAATAGAAGTAAAGGCGTAATAGAGTTCGATGTTCTCTCCCAATATTTGTTTACTGGTTAAATATCCGAACAGGCAATGCTCCAAAGAATGTAACCCATTTTTCCAACAGTGTGCTTTGGGGAACATCTGCTTAGGATAGAGTGTTTCACCATCCAAAACATGCCATATCTCACCATGCTTATAGTCGATCATATTTTTGAACCAAAAGGCATAGGTCTTATTCAAATACTGCAGATAGGACGGGTCTTTTATTGCCAAAAGCGCCGCCGCCTGATTTAGTTCGGCAAGTCCCCACCATTCTTTGTCCCGGTCAATCGAACCGTCGTCCAGGATGCGGCGGTTCCACGATCCGTTTGAAACATCAAACGCACTTTCTAAGATGGCGTGTATCTTCTGTCGGGCAAAATTCACATAATAAATCTGGTCGGTCCAAATACCTACCTGGTAAATTACCCACATAGCTTTTACCGAATGGCCGAAGTCGGTGTGTGATGTCCCCAGTGTTTGCATGTCACTGGAGGTGCTGGCTCCCCAAAAGGTACCATAAACCTCTGAATAGAATTTTTCGATCATAATATCCGCAATCCGCTTCATGTCGGCCTTATACTCATTTTTTTCCTTTGCCGGCAACGAAGGGGTCAGCCATAACATATATGCGTACAGCTGGTCGAGATGGGCAACCAATTCAACACTTTGCTCTTTACTGGTATTTTTATGAGGTAGCCAGGTAAAGACCTCTTTGCCTTGGTGAAAATAATTATCAAAGATATAATTTTTCAGTGCCCGGATCTTATCAAGAACCGCCTCATCATGGGTCAGATAGTAATAAAATGCAATACCGGTCATTCCATAGGCGAGATCCTGACTGGTACGCGTTTTGGTATCGTTGATGAAATCACCTTTAGACAGGTGTTGCCGTGTAAACATTGAGCCATTATTCCCGATCAGCTCCATCAGTGCATAGGCGCCTTTTCTGCATAGCTCAAAGTATTCCGGTTTGCCGGTCATATTATACGCCACACCATAGGCGAAGGTTTGTCGGGAATGTACCCTTACAAAATTTTTATCAGCATTTTTTTCGGGACCTTCAAGCAAATCACCCGCTTCTGCGCTGTAATTGCCATTTTCATCTTTCTGAATAGCCTTGCGCAGTTCTGCCGGCCATTGATCGACTGCATCAAGACCGGGAAGGTGTTTACCATCATTAATAAGAAAAGAACGGAAAAGCCCCTTGCTCATATCTTTGACTTCCGGCTTCATCCAAAATCTCATCAACTCATTTTCTAAGTGCTCGATCCACCGGTTAGAGCCTTCAAAGTCATCGGCGATGATCAGATCGCGATGAAGATTTATAAGATTTTTAATATTTAGATAGGGATCATGCTTATATTTGTATGATTGTGCTGTTTTTTCTATGTAACTTTTAGCAGTGGAGCTAAGTTTGAAGTTATTCATATCCATTCTCCTTATATTACATCATTATTTAGTTTCCTGATCATTATTTAGTTTCTTGATCACTATTTTGAATTTAGTTTAAGGTATGTAGCGGCCAGGGTGCGGGTGTAATCTTCCAGATCGGCGGCCGAGCGACCGGTTACCAAATCGTTGTCCACCACTACATGTGACGGATCGGGTACGAAAACCGCCCCGGCATTGTGAATATCGGCCAAAACAACCGTGTGACAGGTAACCAGGCGGCCGCGCAGCAGTTCGGGAACCGGTGTGAGCAGCCACAGTGAATGACAAAGGGCTCCTTTAACGATTTTTTTATTCATCATGGCGGCGGCAAAAAAACGCACTGCCGGTGGCGTCCGCAGTTCCGCCACGCTTCCAAGACTATGCATTGGTGGTATTTCCCGAAGACGGCACGCCACATAATTGGCGGCGACCAATATTATTGCATAATCGTTGGGGTTATAGTTGTCCACATCCTTGTTCACTATCATTGTATGGATATGATCCTCCGGATTATCGGTATCGGTAATGTCACAGATTATCTTCCGCTCTTTATCTCCCCCCAGCACCGAGAGAA
>JAITWD010000149.1 GCA_031285465.1 Lachnospiraceae bacterium | reverse complement strand
GACATTTCGTTAAAAATATCGCAGTTTTTCACGATATTCCTCCCACTTTTCGTTATAAATCCCCTGTCTTTTTATCGTAAATCCCTCCGCTAATTCACACCACTATTTGTAGTACTATTTTCGTCGCATCATACTCTCGGTCAGGCCAAAGGTTTCGTCACCATCTTCCCCCATTGGCTCGATATGGATCATAATATCATACACATCATCCAACCGACTCTTAATTTCTGCTTCAACCATAGACGCTATTTTATGGGCTTCAGAAACGGTACAGCCCGGATCCACATCGATGTCGAGGTCAATATCCCAGAAGCCGGCGATCCGGCGCATCCGGGCACGATGGGGGTTGCTTGCTCCTTCAACGGCATTTACAGCATCGGCGATCATATGATAGGGCTCGGTGCTGGCATTGCCGTCCATCAATTCCAGATTGGCTTCGAGGAAAATGCCCACGGCGGTTTTGATGATCCACAGACCGATCAGTCCGCCAATGATGATATCGGCATATGCCGAGCCGGTCAGGGTGGATATCACGATCCCGACCAATACCCCCAGTGATAACAGCACATCACTGGCCATATTTTTACCATTTGCCTTGGTCATCGCCGAGTTGGCACGTTTACCGTAGAAATACTGACACCATGCGAGCAGGCTTTTTCCCACGATGGAGATCAGGGCGACGATTATGGCAACCGATGAAGGAACCGCCGCTGGCTCTTTGGCGAAAAGCTTGGTTATGGTACCAATGACCAACTGTGCCCCCATAAAAAACAGCATAAAGGACAGGAAAGCGGTCGTGACCGTCTCAGCACGACCATGCCCCCACGGATGTTCCATATCGGCCGGCTTGGAGATGACCTTGACCACCGCCAGCGTGATCACACCGATCAGGACATCGGCCGATGAATCGATGCCATCGCTTAAAAGGGCACCACTGCCAGCAACCACCCCGGCGATTATTTTAAGAACCGCTAATAAGGCATTGCCCGATAATGCAATGATCGCAGCGGTACGGATGGCTTTATTTTTTTTGTGCTCGGTCATGATCAATGATCCTCCTTGTTTCTTTAGATATAGGTACTAAAAAAGCGCATCGGTGGGAATTACTCTGTCCCACAGATACGCGTCTGATCGCTACCTGTTGCCCTTAGGCCCAGCCCCATAAAGTCCCGGAAAGGAATTTATCGCCTGCTCAGTTTGAAACAATATTAAATTTGCACCGGATGGAACATATGAAAAATGCAAGGAAAAGCAAATATGTATCGTAAGAATAGCATATGCGGATGGTGATGTCAATATTCCTTTTCATTTGTTTTTTCATTTGTTATTGAAATGATTTATATCAACCTGTGAAAATCCAATGATCTCTTCCCATCCAGCAACCTACTCCCCATGCATTTCGCAGATTTTATCTGTGAAACTGTTTTGTCTTTTGTGTTGATTCAATGCACAAATCAAAAGCAAGACGATCATATGGAAATGCGGTAATGACTTTATCGTCAAATACCCTTTTCATATCACCTGTCCTGCTTAAATGCATCTAATGAAAACTGATCAAATCAGGATTTACCTAATTCCCAATTCAAAGCTATACCGTTTTTTACAGCTCCTTCATAAATACTTCTTCAACTGTGCAATATTCTTTTCCTCAAAATCCATCAGCTCCTGTGCTATCTCCACATAGGCATTACGGGCATTTTCATGACGGTTAACCGACTTGCACATTTCGGTTATCCCCCGGTTGCTACCCTGGATGACCATTTCCGCGATATGACTGGTACTGTTATTAAAAAGCGCATTGGCCTGAATTCCGCCAACCATCATCCGCTCGCTGATCGCCCGCGGCCGATATCCTTCCGCATTGCCCTCCACCAGGCTGTTGGTTGCCTTATTATATATTTCCGAATACTTTAAATTCTGCCGGCTAAGCTGTAACGCCAGATCATCATCATAAACCTTATTACTGAGAGTATCTAACGCCTTCATCGCCGACTTGGTATTTTTTTGGATTCCTCTTAAAAGTTCCGCATCATCTTTTCTCATCTTAATAACCATGCCTTTCCAAAGTGAAATTTTTTTGATTGCTCACACTTCCAAATATGCCACTTCCGTGGCATAAACAATATCTGAAATTTCGTCTCGTCTTACACCCTTTATCCTATTCCCATCATATCACTTGGTGTCTTATGTTGTGTCCCACTCTACTTTGTGCGCCCCATGCTTTTTTTATATAGTCGGCATTTTCAAGTAAATTTATTCATGCAAAAAAGACGATTGTAAATTTCTCTACAATCGTCTTTCGAATTTAGATTTGGGTTATTGGGGTTATTCCGATTTGGGTCATTATGGATTAAAACACCTCACAAAAGCCACCAAAACCGTATTAAAATTCCTTACTCAACATACTCTGATTTGACATAACCAATCTCACCATCGTAGGTAACCTTGGTCCAGCCATTATCCATTTGCTCGATCAGATCCAGCTCCTCGCCACTGTATACCGTCCCCAGTGAATCGCCATCGGTGCCGGGAATACTTCTGACCCGGACACTTTCAATCACCTTGACCGTGCCGTCGGTCGTCACTCCATCAGCCGACTCGGCCGCTTGACCGGCATCTTCACCGCCGGCATCCTGCTCGGTAGTTGCTTCGTTATCGGTATCGGTCGATTCTTCACCGATTATTTCTAAAAATTCACTTTTAATATAAGCATCGCCATCATTATATTCCACCCGGCTCCAGCCATTACCCTTTTGCTCAAGCACCCGGAACTCCTGACCCACTTCCGCTTTATCCAGACGATCGGCCGTTTCACTGTCCGAGCTTCTGATATTGACCACATCGGTTGCCCGTGCATTAAGTACCGGAGAAATAACCGCTTGACCGTCGGGAGACGGTGTCGCTTCTGCACCGGTCGTACCCTGATCATCGGTCGCATTTTCATCGCCAGGAGTGGTAATGCCCATCTCCTCGGCAACCGAATCGGCGGTAATATCCGGCTGAACCGTCTGTGCCAGTGCCACGCCAACATCTTCATTGACCTTTTGGCCCATATAGGCAATATATTCAACCAACTCCTGATTAGATGCGATCAGATCATTATAGGAAACGGTAACCTTGTTACTCAGATCCACAACATCATCCTGAAAGGAAACGGCCGTAACGTATTCATATACATCGGGGGGCAGATCATCCTTCTTGACCGTATACTGTCCATCTGCTCCTTTAGTAATATAGAAGGTCTGCAGACCCGGTATCAGGGCATCAACATCACTAAAACGTACTTCGGTACATACATAAGCCACATAGCTGTCGGCAACCAAACCCGGCTTGGTATACACATCAATTGTTTCGTAGCCTTCGATATAATCGGCCATTTTCTCGATCCGGATCAATTCCAGTGCGGTCTTATCATTTGATGCCTGTAAATCGGTATCAATCGCCGCGGTGGTCACTACATCGCCATCGGCGATCGCCCGATAGTAGGTACTGAAGAGCTCATTTATTTCCGGATATTTATTCTGCTCAAGTGGAATCTCTGGAACGGTCGCGTCGGTTTGTGCCCCATCCTGTGAATTGGCGTCATTGACCGATGCGGTCATCGCCTGTGCTTCCAGCTCAGCCCGCTCATTCGCATTTAAACCGATGATCACCGTTGCCAAAACACTGACCACCAGCACAACCGGCAAAACAATATTGGTATGTTTAACCACCCAGTCGGTAAATGGACGAATAGTTTTCATAATCTCTTTTCGGGAAAATTGTGGGTACTTCGACGTAAAATGAGTATCTTTATGAGAACGTTCTGAATCGGCATTATGGTTATGTTTATTAGTACTGTTCATATTTTCCTCCTTTATTTATTAGGATACAAAGGTCAAGCGGTCATGCATATCATGCTTACATGAATATGCATGACCGCTTGATCCCTACATCATTACTATGAAAGATGGTAATGCAAAAATGCACCCGGCAGGAATCGAACCTGCATCTGAGGCGTCGGAGGCCTCCGTTCTATCCATTATACTACGGGTGCATAGCAGCAATTGTTACAAAATTATTACATCACCTCGAATATAATAACACATGGTCGGTTAATTGTCCAGCCCGAAGTTGATTTATTTTGTCCTTTTTATTTTATTGGGTTTTATTGGTTTTTATTCGTTATTAGTCATTATTGGTCGGTT
Organism: Lachnospiraceae bacterium; assembly: GCA_031285465.1. GTDB lineage: Bacteria > Bacillota > Clostridia > Lachnospirales > Lachnospiraceae > UBA935. The sequence continues at coordinate 1,454 of JAITWD010000149.1, read as the reverse complement.
CGGATTGGTTAGCCGCCCATTTGCCCCGGCCGATCTATGGTCGGAGCTTACGGCGACCACCCGATAACGGTTTATGTACGGTGTTTCCTTAGACCTGGAGGATTTCCTTGCTGTGACGGTCATAATAATAGATCGTATAGCCCAGTACTTCCTCGGGATCGACATGATTATCATTGATCTCGCTCACAATCTGTTGCAGCTCATCTTTATCCATGCTCCCATCATCCGGTACGATAATGATCTCATGGACCGAGCTGGGCAATAGGAAAAGCCCCAGCCCCATTTCATCGGAAAAGCGATCCAGCACGCCGGGATAGAGCATCGCCGCCGCCCCAAACAAACGGTCTTCATTGCCCAGAACATACATTTTATACCGGCCTTTTGCCTGCTTAAATTCTTTCTCGGCCAGATTAGGATACTGTTCCTCCATAAATCGCTTCAATAATTCTTCTCCACCTTCATCGGTGCCAATCTTATCCTTTAGGCGCCGGATAAATACCCCCCGCATAACCTCTTCCATATCAATAATGGTTTCGGGGCACAACCGCATGGTATTTAGCTGTGCCGACTGGTATAACTCTTCGGCCGTAAGGTTCCACCGTTCCACATGCCGGTTATGGATCAAAACCGAACCATTTTCGAAATATTCTTCCGATAGGTTGCAGAAAAAGACGATCGCCAGATCCATAAAGCGTAAATGGGGCAGATCATTTAGAAGCTCCCTGTTCTTCTGAAAATGGATAAGCTTATATAAAACATTGCTCTTCATCTCCTCCGCCGAATTAAAAAACTCAAGGTTTAGCTGATGGGGAAAATCGCTGCGTTCATAGAGATCAACTATTTCCTCCGCTATGGCCGCAATTGCTTTTCCTTCGAGCATGGCCTGATATTGATTATTGACATAATAGGCCGGCGATATGCCCCTCTCCTTGCGGGCGATCAGCATTCCGTCCAGAGTGATCCCGTTATTTTTCCTAATGCTTGTGATGGTTACTGTCACCTCATCCCCCATCATATTTTGTACTGCTTCTTTGATCGCTACTAGAAAATTTGCGTATTCCATAGTTCTCTCCTTTCATTTGATTTTTTGTTTATTATGTAAAATAAGACCAACTGTTCGGTAATTTGTCTTCCGTGCATTGTTTTGCATGAAAGTGTTTTTTACAAATAAAAAGACAATAGAAGTCGTTCTTCTATTGTCTTAAAGCTTTAGATATCACCCTTATGCTCTTGAGAGGTAATCCCCTGTGCGGGTATCGATTTTGATCACTTCGCCCTGTTCCACAAATAATGGTACATATACGGTCGCACCGGTCTCCACGGTTGCCGGCTTGGTTGCTCCAGTCGCTGTGTCACCCTTAAATCCCGGTTCGGTTTCGGTGATCTGCAGTTCCACAAACAACGGCGGTTCGATTGCGAAAACACTTCCATTATGGCTACATACCTTTACCATA
>JAITWD010000145.1 GCA_031285465.1 Lachnospiraceae bacterium | reverse complement strand
GTCAAATGTGGTCAGCAGTATCTTGATTTGTCCAGACAGTCAGCCATCCATATCGAAGCAATTATCTGATTCTTTTTATTGTAAATCACTATCGTTATTCTTGTCATACTATCCTTGTCATATATTGATACATCAAAAAACGGGCATCAGCCCGTTTTTAAATTGAATTTCTGTAATTCCCGTTCAGTGTTGACCTTTTCTATCTGCGCTCCCAAGAGTTGTAGTTTCAAATGAAAATCTTCATATCCACGCTCAATGTATTTAATATCATCGATGGTTGTAATCCCCTCAGCAGCCAGACCGGCAATAACCAACGCCGCACCAGCCCGCAGATCGGGAGCGGTAATACTGGCACCGGTATATTGGGAAACACCATCGATAATGGCGGTATTACCTTCCACCTTAATATTGGCACCCATCCTGATCAACTCATCTACATAACGAAATCGGTTCTCAAAAATGCTTTCGGTTACGATACTGGTACCCTGCGAAAGGGCCAATGTCACGGCTATTTGTGGCTGCATATCGGTAGGAAAGCCGGGATAGGGTAAGGTCTTAACATGGGTGTGTACCAATGGCTTGGCAGCCACTACACGCACAGCATCGTCCGATTCCTCCACTTCACAGCCGATTTCCAGCAGCTTGGAACTGATCGATTCCAGATGCTTGGGAATTACATTTTTTACCGTAACATCACCTTTAGTGACCGCTGCCGCAAACATAAATGTGCCCGCTTCAATCTGGTCGGGAATGATGGCATACTGGGTACCATGTAATTTAGCAACTCCACGGATTTTAATCATGTCGGTGCCGGCCCCCTTAATGTTTGCGCCACAACTATTAAGGAAATTGGCAAGATCAACCACATGCGGTTCTTTAGCGGCATTTTCGATGGTTGTTCGTCCTTCCGCCATTACCGCGGCCAGCATAATATTTATCGTGGCACCAACCGAAACAACATCCATATAAATATGACTACCTTTGATGCGTTCTGCTTCGGTTACGATCAAACCATGTTCAATCTTTACTTCCACGCCTAAAGCACGCAAGCCTTTAATGTGCTGATCAATCGGCCTCAAACCGATATTACACCCACCGGGCAATGCTACCATAGCTTTTTTATACTTACCAGACAATGCTCCTATTAAATAATAAGAAGCACGGATCTTTTTAATAAAATCTTTTTCAATAACTACATTATTAATGGGCTGGGCATTTATTTTTACCGTATGACGATCAATGCGTTCAATCTGCACACCAATACTTTCCATCGCTTGCATGAGCACATTAGTATCACGTACATCCGGTACATTTTCAATAATTACGGTTTCATCGGTCATAATGGCGGCGGCCAGTATTGCCAGTGCCGCATTCTTAGCGCCACCAATCTCTACTTCACCCACCAACGGATTCCCACCTCTGATTGCATATTGTTCCATGGTGTACCTCTGACAATTCATTGTTTTTTTATTTAAATCAATCTATCTATACCAACTTATTTTTACTGATTTACCAATTATTATTCATTACTTTTTAACATTGTAAAATACCCCAGGTACACTTCCCGCCGATGCGTTACATCATAAATTGCAACCTTTGTGAATTTATTGACAAAGGTAATAACATCCCCACCATTATATCATATTTTTTTAGTTTGTAAACTTTTTTATCTTGTATTTTGTCTTATTTTTGTCTTATGACTTGACATGGCACCGAAAACAGGGACTTAATCAAGGTACTGCAGCGGATTTACCTGCGATCCATTTATCAATATCTCCAAATGCACGTGCGGGCCTGAACTGACACCCGTATTGCCACTTAGGGCAATCCGTTCCCCCTGAGTAACCGTCTGGCCAACCGATACCAGCACCTTGCTTAAATGTGCATAACGGGTTTGCCGACCGTCGGCATGGTTAATATATACCACGTAACCATAACCGCTACCCCAACCGGCTTTTACTACCGTTCCGGTCGCCGATGCCACGATTGCCGTCCCTACCGGAGTCGCCCAATCCAACCCTTTATGGTTACTGCTTGCGCCACGCGTTGGCGCATTTCTACGACCAAATCCTGAAGACAAGCGTCCGCCGGAGAGCGGTTTAATGTATGTTGGCGGAATCTTCGTTCCCCGCTCCACAATCTTAGGAACCGCCTGATAGGTAATTTCTTCTTTAATAATCTCACGACTAACCACCGTGTCATTACGATAGTTAGTAACTGCAATGATCCGACGATGACCGGCCGATGGTTCCTGCAAGGTTCGCATTTGAGTGGTGAACCAGTCATCATTATCTACATAAATTATCTCTTCTTCATAATCTTCCTCAATATAAAGTTCCTCACTCCGCTCCACGGTAAGTGCCGGCTCAGGCACAGTGATCACCAGCTCTTCACCGATATGAATGATAGAATGTTCATCCTCAAGACCTTCATTCATCTCAATGATCTTATCCATTGGTATATTAACCTTTATGGCAATTTCTGAAAGTGTATCACCCGAAACCACCTCGTATATCTCATTCTTTTCCTGCTCTTTGGTAATCTCCCTGATAGCATCATTGACATCGGTGAGCTCCTCCTCCGCCAGGTAGGCCTCGACCACCTCAACAGTATCTCCATAATTAATGGAAATTAACCCTAGATCATAGTCACCAAAATCCTTCTCCACCGCCGGCTCCACCGATGCAAATAGATCGGAAACCACTGTATCGATGCCAGCAGTAACATTCATCACCGTTGCGGTTTCATCTAATGCCAACGCTTCCCTGGCCTGAACCTGGGGGGTTAACACCGATAACTCACGCTCAATGTCAGGCGAAATCCCGACTTCATATTTCCCCTCCATGTCATACTTATCGACCGCTGCCTGTAATAACGCGGTAACCTCTTCCTTACTGGCAAGATTGACCATATACTCATTAATCTTAACGGTATATGAACGGAGCTTGGTCTGACGCACACTACTACGCAAAACTTCGGTCATATTATCCACAACCTGCTCGTTCTCGTCCACTTCACCCCAAAGCAGTTCATCGCCTTCGTAGGTGACTTCGCTATCCATCAAAATTAACTCCTCACTATCGATCGCGATACGGCGACGTGCTTCTCGCAATAACCACTCGGAATCGCTGACACTGGCAATAACACCTACAGCCTGCCCATTAAGAAAAATGGTAAAGCTGTTGTCTCCGGTTGGTTCAAAAAAGGTAAGGGACGGGAAAAAAAACAAACTTATTAAAGCCGCCAAAACAGCCAGCTTAATATTTCTTATCTTAAGACGTTTATACCTGCGGGTTATAAATTTCATCAAAACTCCCAAAAGATGCTCTGACTCACCAGCCGTTAAATCTAACCGCCGGGAATGGAAAGGCATTATTATAAAACAATCGTAATGGCTATATAATACCAGCTATCATGATTTTTGTAAACCTACACTAATCTACCGATTTACGCCACCTATTTACGGATCTATCGGTAGCTCAAAATATCCCTAAGATTTGTAGGATAGTAAGTGCCAGATTGCCCACACCAAAGACTAATAATATGATCACAAGCACCATAATTGCTTTATTCTTCCCTAAGACGCGCTCATGTTCTG
>JAITWD010000144.1 GCA_031285465.1 Lachnospiraceae bacterium | reverse complement strand
CTTAAGTGTGATCAGGGCATTTTCATCGCCCAAAAGATATTGTTTGCCATGCTGTACCGAAATAAGGCCAACAGTGGCTTCCAGCTCTTGAAATCCAGTAACATGAGCATTAACATAATCAATCCGTTCGAGTAGCGAACGTCGATTCTTGTCCCGTACTGCTTCATAAGTACGGATAATGGAATCGTATTGTGAATTGCTTAAACCCAAGATAAAGTCTCCTTATAAGTCAATTACTTAAAAGTTCCTGTTCAAGAGCCTCAAAGTCATAGTTATTTTGCTTAAACTGATTAAATTTACTGGCTCCGTTCGTAGATTTGGACGGATGATCACGATATTCGGTTTCCTTATGGCGGGCATGTTCGGCGTCTAACCGCTTAATATCGGACTTGTGTCGAACATTGTGGGTGCTCCAATTAACAAGAATGGTATTACAATATTCAAACCGGTGCTTATCAGTTGCCATTACAGTACGTTCACAAGCTTCAAAAATAATATCCGGGGAAAAACCAAGCTCACGTGACCAGCGTAGGATATAATCAGCCTCAGTCTTAGTGGGATTACTGTCTTTACCAAGGGCTTTCATAATATCATAAACATTTTTTTCATATTTACGGGCCGAGCGAGCAGCCTGTTTGGGGGTCGTAATCCCTTCATCCGCCCAACCTATTGCAACCTTTTCAATGTAGCGAAAATCCTTCTTGCCACGCTCAACACAATACTGAATAAGATAATCGATCAAATCTCCGGAAAAATGCAACGAATCGGAGAAAAAAAGGATCGTGCGGATTTCGGAGGGACTTAGAGTTTTACCCAAATATTGTTCCACAACAAAAAGAAGCTGAGAGGTCTCTTCCGCCTCTTTAAAAGCCCGAAGATCATCTAAGGTATAGGACGGCTTTTCATAGAGCGGTTTGGGAACCGGAGTGACAGTCGGAACGGAAACCAATCCGACAGCGTCCTTTTTGCTGGAGACGGTATCGCTCACAGTAATAGCAGTGGTATCATCGGTTTTAGGGACAATAGGATGTAAATGGATACCAATTGGATTTTTGATATCATCATAATCAACGGTCAGCAACCGGTTTTTTTCCCAATGCTTAAGTGCACGCAAAATGTCCTTCTCAGTATAGTTAAATTTGTCAGCGATATCGGAAATACTGGTGATCTTATGAGCACTCATCATCCTGATGAGGTAGAGAAACACCTTGAGCTGAGCATCGTTAGCATCCTTCATATATTCATCAATAAAGAGATTGGACACAATGGTAGCATCATCACAACCATCCTGATATATAGTAAGAGGACTCATAAATATTCACCTATTTTCCTAATGATTTCAATTCGTTCGCAGTAATTGGAATTATAGCATACTCCTTCTTAAAAAGGAATAGCTAATTTGGCCCAAACCATTGCAAACACAGGGTTTCTGAAATGTTGTGGATAAGGTGGACAGTGTGGATAAGGTCATTATTAGTATGAAAAATCAAAGAATTTTGACTTTTAATTCAAGCAGTTCGCAAGTGGAGCTTGCGGAATGCATGAGGATTATCATGATAAAATGCGCCCGAATGATAAAAACTATCCACATAAATTGGGTGAAAAAATTCAACCAATTATGTGGATAAGGTGGAAAAAAATTATTGTAACAGACTTTCGCCGATTTTAACAACGTCTCCGGCTCCCATGGTTATCAACAGGTCGTTTTCTTCACAATTATTAATAATAAACTGTTCAATTTCGGTAAAACCATTGGTGGTGGGAAAATAAAAGCAATCGGTACCGAGGTTCTTTATGGCGGTCATCAGGTCGCCGGAGCTAATCCCTAAGGTATCCTTCTCCCGCGCCGCGTAAATATCCGGCAGGATCACCTTATCAGCCAATGATAATGCACTGGCAAAATCATCGAGAAAAGCTTTGGTGCGCGAATAGGTATGCGGCTGGAACACACACCATATTTTTTTGTGTGGATAATTTTGAGCAGTTTTTAAGGTTGCAGTAATTTCTGTGGGATGATGTGCATAATCATCTATTATAGTAATTCCATTCCGGGTCCCCTTTTCTTCGAAACGCCTTTGGGTGCCAGTGAATGAAACAAGCGCCTGGTGGACCGACTCTGAAGGAACATCAAGCAGGTCGGCCAGTGCAATGGCAGCCAACGAATTATAGACATTGTGTTCGCCTTTTGAGCCAAGGGTGAATTGCTCGCAACGGTCAGGATCATTGCGACGTTTAAGTATAAAGGTTCCTCTGGCCAAATGGTCATATGAGATGGAAGAGGGTGAATAGTCAAAGCTGGGATCATCACCGTAAGTAATGATGCGACAGGACAGACCGTCAGTAATAATTTCTGAATGATCAATATTACCGTTTATGATCAAGGTTCCGTCCGGTGGTAAAAGAGCAGCAAAACGACGGAAAGATTGACGGATATCATCAATATCTTTAAAGAAGTCAAGGTGGTCCGCTTCTATATTAAGTATCATACTGATCCTGGGCGAAAAACTTAGAAAGCTATTGGTGTATTCACAGGCCTCGGTCACAAAAAAATCGGACTGCCCAATACGGAAATTACCGTTGATACTATTGAGGATACCACCGATGGACAGGGTTGGATCCAGATTGGCGGCCAAAAGTATCTCGGACACCATTCCGGTAGTGGAGGTCTTGCCGTGGGTTCCACTGACCGCAATAGGCATTGAGTAGTTTTGCATGATCTGTCCTAATAGCTCCGCACGCGACAAGGAGGACAGTCCTAAGGTGCACATTGCCATGTATTCGGGATTATCCGGCTTGATGGCACTGGTATAAACCACAAGATCGATGACCGGAAGATTGTGGGCAAGAAAGTAATCGGGTGACAGATTTTCAGCACGCTGACCGTAGAAAATGACCGCGCCTTTTTGGGTCAGCGATCGGGTCAGCGGTGATTCACGAAGATCAGAGCCGGATACTGTAAACCCTTCCGCTAGAAGAATTTCCGCCAGACCGCTCATACTGATACCACCGATGCCCATAAAATAGACATGAATGGGGTGCGCAAAATTTATTTGATACATACAAGCCTCCAAATTAAGAATTTTTAAGTTTAGTGTGAAAAATCAAAGATTTTTTACTTTTGATTTAAGTAGTTTCACAAGTAAAACTTGCGAAATGCAGGGTATTAAAATGAAATAAAATAATAGCTACATAATTATAGTTAAAATTATTGTAGTTAAAATTGGCAGTT
>JAITWD010000142.1 GCA_031285465.1 Lachnospiraceae bacterium | reverse complement strand
AGCAGGCACTTGCGGATGCATGGCGGCAGGGTAGGTTGGCGGGACTATCTCCGGATGAGCTGCATGCGATGCTGGATCGTTTGCAACCGGCCGGCTTATCGGACGATTGGTCAGACCATTCATCTGGAGGGGACCGCAGTTGATTTTAATGGATTTTCAATTTAACTATGAAGGTACTGAATAGTTACAGATAATTAATATGCATATAAAATAATGAAAAGAGGAGCAGCATCATGATTGATAACCTTACCCGTAATTTTACCGGTCCCCATGCCATTGAAATACGTAATCTGACTAAACAGTACAAGGATTTTCGGCTCGAGGACTTAAGTTTTAACGTTCCCGATGGTTTTGTTTGCGGATTTATCGGCCAAAATGGCGCCGGTAAGACCACCACGCTGAAGCTTATGCTGAACATGGTGATAAAGGATGCCGGTGAGATCCGACTGTTTGATCGTCCCGAAACCGATGCTTCGGTGCGGGATGAGATAGGTGTTCTGCTGGAACAGCCTTTCTTCCAAGAGGATTGGAATCCGGCGATCGTTGAGACGGTTGCCCGTTCCTTTTATACCAGGTGGGACAGTACGACCTATCAGCGCTATTTGCAGCGCTTTGGCCTTGACCGTCAACAGAAATTCAAAACCCTGTCGCGCGGGATGAGGATGAAGCTTGGTCTGGCGATTGCCCTGTCACATGATGCCCGTCTGTTATTGTTGGATGAACCGACCGTCGGACTGGATCCGGTTGCCCGGGATGAATTTATGGATATTCTCCGCGAATATATGACCGTTGAGCATCGTTCCATCTTTTTTTCTACCCATATGACCGATGAGCTGGAGAAGATTGCCGACTATGTGGTTTATATCCATCAGGGACGGCTGGTCTACAGTGGCATCAAGGATGAGCTGACCGAGCGGTTTTGTCTGATCAGGGGGGGAGAGGGGGAATTGCCACCGGCAAAGCGAGCCGGCATAATCGGTCTGCGGGAATATGCCGGCGGTTTTGAAGGGATGATCGCGGTGGCGGACATCGGCGGTTTTCCATCAGGAGTGGTCACGGAAATGGTCTCATTGAGTGATATTATGATCCATATGAATAAAAAGGAGGTAAAGACCGATGCTCTTTAAATTTATGGCACTTGACTGGCGGATTCTTAAGAAAAATATCTATGTGGTTATCATCCAGTTGATCGCGGTAACGATTATCGGCATGACCCATCCGGTATTGGTGTTGCCATTTTTAACCGTTCTGTTAACCCACTATACTGCTGGTATTTTTGCGCTCGAAGATAAAAGTGAATTATATAATTTATATTTGATGATGCCATTGAAGCGGTGCACGATCGTTAAAGCCCGCTACCTGTTGTCGATGATCGGCGCATTGATTGCCATGATAGTTGGCACACCGATCATGCTTCTGTGTAACCGCTATGGTAGCTCTCATTATCATGGTCCATTTGCGTGGTATCTTTGCATACTCGCTGCGACCTATTGCGTCTATGCTATATCCAGTCTGATGATCTTCCCAGCGCTTTTTCGAGAGCCCTACGGTAAGGCAGGTACACGTGGTTTTCTGTTGCCAATACTTATTCTCTGTACATTTTTTATTGCTTTCATGGCGGTAAGCGTTATGCCGGCGTATTCATCACTGACCTTTGACCTTTTGGAGTTTGGGAAAAATAATTTCGGGCTGACTTTTGTCGGTTTGACTGTTCTGGCGACGTTTATTTTGATCATTTCATATCGTAGGTCACAAAGGCTTTATGCTAAGCGCGATTTTTAGGGAAACGCTGACGAAAGCATTTCCCGTGCAGGATTTGTGGCACTAAATGGTCATTTCTGCTACGCATCCCTGATAATGAACGAGACCCTTCGGGTATCTTCATAATAACTATGAAGGTACCCGAAGGGTCTATGGCCTCACAATGGACAAATGGAAATATTAGTTGACGAATCCCCATTTCTTCATATATAGTATTATAAAACAGATTAACTGCATGCATCCTTATGCCTGATCGGTGTTGTAACTACATAAGCAGGACTGTTTCGGTTGATCTGGCAATACTATAGTAAAGAAAAAATAACAATTAAAGAAAGTGAGAAACATTATGGGTGATTCGATTTTTTGGATTATTATAGCTTTTTTCCTCTACTTGCTGATGATGATCCTGATAGGGGCCGTCTATGCAAAGAAGAACACCACTACCGCCGATTATTTTTTGGGTGGTCGTAAATTGGGCGGTTTTGTGGCCGCACTTTCGGCGCAGGCCTCCGATATGAGCGGTTGGCTCTTGATGGGATTGCCTGGTTCCATCTATGCGCTTGGTACCGGTCAGGCATGGATTGCTATCGGTCTGTTTATTGGAACGGTGCTCAACTGGCTCTTTATTTCCAGCCGGTTACGTCGCTATACCATCAGGGCGAATAACGCCCTGACCCTGCCGACCTATTTTGAAAACCGGTTTCATGATAAGAAGCGGATTTTACTGTTTATCTCTTCGGTGACCATCGTGATATTTTTCCTGGTCTATACGGCGTCGGGCCTGGCGGCAAGTGGGAAGCTTTTCGAATCGGTCTTTGGGATCGACTATCGGCTTGCGCTCACTATTGGTGCGGCGGTTGTGTTGGCATATACCTTTTTGGGTGGCTTTATGGCAGTATGCGTCACCGATTTTATCCAGGGAACGATGATGCTTATCGCGCTGCTGGCAGTGCCGATGATCGCTT
>JAITWD010000030.1 GCA_031285465.1 Lachnospiraceae bacterium | reverse complement strand
GCATATTGCTTCTTAATGACATCCATCGCCTTATTCTTCACCTGTTGTCGCTTGATCTCAAGCTGTGGATTAAAACCCGGACGACCAAACAGACCCTCCTCCAGCCGGTTGCCCTTATTAAAGGTGTTATTACCAACCACCGGTCCGCCATAAATACTGATATTATTTCTTTGCAAACGATTAATCATAATTACCTCCTTGTAATTAGCTTATCGCTCTTTATTTCTCGTAATCCAATGTGCCGATCAAATCCCGTATCTGGTCAACCGTCAGCCAGTCGGTATTATTATCCGAAGCATAGGAAAATCCTTCCTTGACTGCCCGACCGCTCCGATCGATTTTTTGTTTATCATTCCAGATAACCTGCGGATAGACAATAAAATGCTTTTCATATTCATAGGTGGTCATGGAATCCTCGGTCGTTACCATAATCTCATGCAGCTTTTCACCGGGACGGATACCTATTTCCCGTGTCTTGCTACCAGGCATCATCGCTTCGGCAAGATCGGTTATCTTGAAGGACGGTATCTTACTGATGAAGGTTTCCCCACCGGTAGCTTCGGTTAAGGCCTTGATAACCAACTCTACTCCCTCGGTCAGACTGATCCAGAAACGGGTCATCCGATAATCGGTCACCGGCAATTCGGTCTGCCCTTCACTGATCAGCTTTTTAAAATATGGAATGATAGAACCGCGGCTACCGGCAACATTACCATACCGAACAATGGAAAAACTGATATCCTTGGTTCCGGCATAAGCGTTGGCAGCGATAAAGAGTTTATCGGAAACCAGCTTGGTTCCGCCGTAAAGATTAACCGGATTAACCGCCTTATCGGTAGATAGTGCCACCACCTTTTTCACATAAACACTGTCGCGCCCATGGGTATTGAGTGCCGCATCGATCACATTCTGTGCTCCGTGAATGTTGGTTTTGATCGCTTCATTAGGATTATATTCGCACGCCGGAACCTGCTTAAGCGCCGCCGCATGAACCACGTAATCTACCCCTTCAAAAGCCCTCGACAACCGTAGCGCATCACGTACATCACCGATAAAGAAACGTAACCGGTCGGCATACTCCTGAAACTCTTCCGCCATAACAAACTGCTTATACTCGTCACGTGAGTAAATTATTATCTTCTTGGGCTGATAATGGGTTAAAACATATTTGGTAAAACACTTCCCAAATGAACCGGTCCCACCGGTGATCAAAATGGTCTTATTGTTTAGCATCTGCTATCCTCCGGTAAATATTTCTCAATTTTTCTTATTATTTCTTCTTCGTTGCCCGGTGCATCCTTCTCAGGGTTTTAGGTGCAATGCAGAACAATACTAAGTATAATCTAAACTTTCTCTCCAAATAAGGTACAAAAAGAATATCGGCAAAATGAGCCCGGATATAGCCGATCACATTCCGGTAAAATTTATTATCCCGCTTCATTCGAGTGATCGGAATATGGAGCAGGTAATCCAAACGTTGATAAAGGCCAAATCGTCGCGCCTCCTTCTTTAGTATCGGGCACTCTCTGGCAACAATGGCTTCCATCATATCGGCATTATCAACGATGTCCATGAAGACACGCGGAAATTCTTCATTACTCTTTCTTCTGGTCGTGCTATCCAAGCGATAAAAAACATGATAATATTGCTCTGGTATCACTGCGATCCGCTCCACCTTCGGCAGTAATCGAACCAACAAATGAAAATCTTCGTTCAGCACCCCTTCCGGAAACCGGTCATCATCGAACAGGTTTGCTTTGATCAATTTAGTACAAAAAGAAGCATCACCCCGATGAAGTAATAATTCCCTGATAAAGGCATAGCTTTCCATGATCTCCGTTTTTTCGGGAGGAACACAGATATCCTTCAGCACATTACCCTCTTGATCAATTTCATCACGCGATGCCTGGGCCATGAGAAGCTGTTCTTTTTGGATCAGCTCCATCAGATGGGTATACATTTGCGGTTCTATATAGTCATCACTGTCAATAAAACCAATGTATTCTCCACTGGCCTTATCAATCCCCATATTTCTGGCGGTTGATGCACCGCCATTTTCTTTATGAAATACCTGGATGCGCCCATCGGCTTTAGCCAATTGCTCGGCCAATTCGCCACTGCCATCGGTTGAACCGTCGTTGACGATAATGATTTCTAAATTAGACCAGGTCTGGTTTTGTATTGATTTTATGCATCGTTCCAGCCACTTAACGGTATTATATACCGGAACGATAACACTAATTTTTATTCCTTCCATTTTCACTGCTCCCTTCATTTGTATTTGTGGTAGTAGTTGATTGCTTATAATTATATCCAAAACTTCGTCCAGGACCATTTAATCCTATCCGATAGTATATAACTTTGGGCTCTTTCTTCTTATAGTAATGGTGCCGTACTTAACGGACCCGCTTTAGCCGGAACCATCTCTCCGTTTTGGAGTCCCCTTGCAAAGCTTATCAATGAACTGGCTGCCTGTTCGGCATTCCACTGTTCAGTAATGGTCTGGTAGGCACACCGACCCATTTTTTCCCGTTCATCCGGATGATCGATCAGGTATTTAACTAAGGAAAGCATCTGATCATAGTCACCGTTATCAAAGACCATGCCGTTATGCCCATGTTCGATCAGGTAGGGTACGGCACCCGCCTGCCCGCTCGCGACGGTGGCACATCCGCTGTTCATTGCTTCGTTGACTACGGCGCCCCACCCTTCCAGATGGTTGCTGGTAAACACATGAATGTGACTGCCTGCCATAATCTGCCGAACCTCTTCCGGAGCACAAAATCCGGTGAAGGTAATTTGTTCATTAACCTGCCCAATCTCGGCCAATGCTTTTATTTGATCATCCAGTTCTCCGCTGCCGATCATATGAATATGAAAACGGCAACCAGCCTTCTTTAGGTCTATGGCTAATTTTATCATATATTCCGGACGTTTTAAAGATATAAATCGGCCTGCCCAAACAATTTGTACTATTTGCTGTTCTTTCTTACCTATCCAGAGCTCTTCATTGTAGCAAATGGTCGCCGGAAAGTATCCCCAGCGAAACATTTTACTGGGATATGCACCGATCAGGTGAAAATCCGCTGCAACATATGCACCGGCGCATAAAAGATAAACCGGCTTGTTGCGGAAACGAATATGCTCTTGAAATTTCCGTATCAGACCACGTGGAGATACCGCTTTCCAGCGCCCCTCCCGATAGATACGTTCACTGACCCTGATGGTCAAGCGTCCGCTCTTCAATCGCTCCAGGATCAAATCCTCCCGATCGGTCCAACCGGCCATCAAAATATCGCTATCCATAATTAATTTGCGACACTCGGCTTCCTTTTCATAGAGACAGTGTACATAGGGCAGATTCTCCCCGTCACTACTCCATCCCATCTCCCTTCGCTCACTTTCCATCGGCATTGTCTGAACAAAGGCATATTCACCCTCTAGCTGGCGGTAGCAGGCTTCCGAAAAAGGAATCTGATGATGATTAATATAGTTAGAAATGAAGGTTAATTTCATGATATAGCTCCATCAGTCGATTATAATTGGTATCACGGTTATGGATCACAGCCGCTCGCGCCATGGCACGAGCGGAAAGTTGCGCAATATTATCATCATTCCAGATCCGTACCACCGCCTGAGCCAGTTCAGCACTATTGCCCGACGAAAACAACCGGCCCACCCTGCCATCGGCCAATATATCCGGAATACCTCCGGTCGCCGCCGCCACGCATGGAACCCCCAAAAGCATTGCCTCACCCAGTGCATTGGGCGAATTCTCAATCAGTGAGGGACAGACAAAAACACTGCTTTTAAGAAATTGTTGTTTCATCTCCTCTGCCGTGAGCCGGCCAAGGATGGTCACCTTCCCAGTAAGATTATGTTGGACGATCAGGTCATGAAGGTATTTTCCATAGGAGGATATTTTTATTTTATCCTTAAGTGAGTGATAGCTGGTAATATTATTGCCTGCCACGTAAAGATGGGCATCCGGCCGTTGCTTCAAAATATCCGGCATCGCATTGAGCATCACATGTGCGCCTTTGATCGGGTAGTCACCCTGACTTAAAAAAATACTGCCCGGTTGACATTCCTTAACCGACCATCGTCCGGTATAAAAACAAGCGCGTAGGGTCTCAGTCATATGA
>JAITWD010000180.1 GCA_031285465.1 Lachnospiraceae bacterium | reverse complement strand
AGGTGCCGGAGTATAGTCGGGATAAATCCGTCGTAGTTCGGTCATGGCTTTGTGGATCATACTGACCTGCGGTCCGTTACTGTGGGTGATGGTTAGCTGATAGTCATTTTCCACCAGATCGGCAAGAGCGTGGGCTGTTTTTTTGACAGCATCCCATTGTTCCAATGTGGTATATCCTAATGCATCATGTCCAAGGGACACCACTACTTTATTCTCATTCATAAGCTTCTCCAATCAATGATTATTTTATATATTAATATTATAAAGACTCATCACTAAACATCTTAAGGGGGGTATGGAAATAAAAAAATGCGACAGTTTTATCGGCCGTTTAAGATGTAGTTAATTATAGCAAAAAAAAGATGGGCTGCAAATAGTAAAACTGCATTATATGCAAAATTTGCCATGTAAAATTTGAGACACTTGTTATAAGAGCGCTGGTAAGAAGGTAATATCGATAAAACCTATTGACATACTGGGAATAGTTGTGTATTATTCGTATTATACAAAACCTACCATAATAGTAGGAATAATCGGACAATCACTAATGGAAAGGTATGGTTATTATTGAGATGAAAATATCATCGCGCGGTCGTTATGCGGTTAGGATCATGGTTGATCTGGCAGTTAACAACACAGGAGAATATGCCAAGGTGAACCAAATAGCCAAGCGGCAGGATATATCAGAAAAATATTTAGAGCAGATCATCAGTGTTCTGAATAAGGCAGGATATGTGAAAAGCACGCGTGGCGCGCAGGGGGGATACAAGCTGGCCCGCGATGCGTCCAGCTATACTGTGGGTATGATCCTGCGATTGACTGAGGGGAGTCTGTGCCCGGTGGCTTGTTTGGAAGGTGATGTCAATGAATGTGAGCGATGTGACACCTGTGAGACGCTGGAGGTATGGAAACGGTTAAATGTGGCAATTAATCAAGTGGTCGACAGCATAACCATTGCTGATCTTTCGGATAAACAACGGGCGCGACAAGGTGCTATGGATTGTCTGATCTAAGGAAGCACGGATTAGACCGGTGCTTCCTTAAACACTCCGCGTGATGGGCAGCGGGCACTTTGGACCGCAAATCCGGTGCGGGAACGCTTTGATCGGTGTTTTCCTAATGGATATTATATAGATAAAGGAGATTGCTTAAGTGGATACAGTTGAAGGCTTGAAAAAGCGACTGGAGGATCTGGCGATGAGATGTTACCGTGATAACCTGTATACTTATACAGGTTTTTTAAATATTGCCGAGCAGGATGTGTTCCACCGAATGAAAGCGGTCCTGTCTTATGCCGAACCGTCGTTGCATGGGGGCGGGATCGACTGTGAGCGGCAAATAGTCCGATTTGGCAGTGAGAAGATGCTTGGATATACCGAAGAGGTTCCGATCGCCTGTGTCGCGATGATTCCGTCAGCGATTAAATTTGCGGGGGATCTTTCGCACCGCGATTTTCTGGGAGGTCTGATGCACCTTGGCATCGAACGTGCTACCCTGGGTGATATTATTGTTGACCAAGCTATTGGATACGTATTTTGCACTTCAATGATGGCATCATTTATTATAGATAATCTGGAACAGATTGGGCGTACCCATGTAAGCTGTCGGCGGGCTGAAGGTCCGGCAGCATCGGCGGTAGCAGGTGAGATTAGAACTGTCCAGGCAACAAGCGAACGACTTGATGCTGTTATTGCCCGGGTTTACCAATTGTCCCGTGCAGACAGTCAGGAATTGTTCTCGCGTAAGCGGGTTTTTTTAAACGGGATGGTTCGAGAGAACAACAGCATCCTGCTTAAGCCGGAGGATGTCGTGAGTGTCAGGGGGTTTGGCAAGTTTACCTATATGGGTTATGAAAGCATTAGCAAAAAGGGCAAAAAAAATATTTTGATCAATATTCGTAAATAATAACGGTAAATAAAACAGCGAATAAAATGCAAAAAGTCTTTGTAGAATAATGTGAGGGAAAAGATGGTCGATATGAATGAACAAGAAAATCAAGAGAACATGGCTTTAATAGGAAAATCAATTGATGATCTGAAGAATATGGTTAGGAAGGGGACCTCTCCCTATCATGTTGTTGCCGAAGCAGCAGAACAATTGCGAGCCGCAGGTTTTAAGGAGTTACCCTGGGTGGAGATGGGGGGGCAGGAATGGGAACTTAAAAAGGGCGGAGCCTACTTCGTGGCGCCCTTTCGAACCAGTCTGATGGCCTTTCGGATCGATGAAGGATTTAATGCTGGTCAATCATTACGAATGGTAAGCGCCCATGTGGATTCGCCGGGGTTAAGGATTAAGGCTAAGGCAGAATATCCATATAAAAGCTATCAGCGGGTTAATACCGAGGTTTATGGCGGAGCCATTAATCATACCTGGATGGACCGACCGCTAGGTATGGCAGGCATTGTTGCCATCAGGCAATCGGGATCGCTCACTCCCAGGATATATTACCTTGATTGCCAGCGTCCGATTTTTATCATTCCTAATCTGTCCATCCACATGAACCGTGAGATAAATAAGGGGACCGAGTTCAATCCACAGGTTGATCTGATCCCAGTAGGCGGAATAGGAATAGATGATCTTGCAAAGGAAGCCTTTTTTACCAATTTTCTGGCGGAGGAAATAAATCGTGCAGAAGCAGCCGGTACTAAGGCGGTAAATGATCAACCAATGGCAGTTCAGGCGGGCGATATTATCAGCTATGATTGTGGTTTATATGTCATTCAGGAGGGACTGGTCTGTGGAATGCACCAGGAAATGTTGGCGGCCCCCCGTCTGGATAATCTGACGTCGGTTCAGGCAGGCTTGACCGCCTTGATCGACGGACACCGAAGTGGCGGTATTAATCTGCTGGCGCTATTTGACCATGAGGAAATTGGCAGTCGTAGTAAAAGTGGCGGAGCCGGTAATATTTTACCGCTTACCTTAGAACGGATCTATCATGCGCTTGGTTATTCCCGCAGTGACTATTTACGTGCCATCGCTGGCGGATTCTTGCTATCGGCCGATACCGCTCATGCGGTCAACCCCAATCATCCCGAGAAGTATGACCCCACTACCGGGATCGGTTTGGGTGAAGGGGTTGCCATCAAATGTGCCGCGAAACAAAGCTACGCCGGCGATGCCGAAACCTGGGCACTTTTGCAAAATTTAGCCGACCGTGATGACATTCCCTGTCGTCTAACCTATATCCGGTCGGATATACCGGGGGGCAGTACGCTGGGGCCGATCCTTTCGTCAGCGTTGCCGATGCGTTCGGCCGATATCGGGGTTCCGATGCTGGCCATGCATTCTGCGGTGGAAACGATCGGTTGCCGGGATCAATATTATCTGGAACGATTTTTAAAGGTATTTTTCACTTCGGAGGAGCGGTTGATCTAAGGGAACAGTGATTAGATCAGTCTTTCTCTAAAAAATAATTTCAAATAAGTTAAAAAAATGTAAAAATATAATTGACAAAACAATATTATACGGTATATAGTATTGGAAAAGGTATATGCTATATAACGTATAGTATTGTTGACAGCATATATTCCTATGATCACCTATTAAATCAGGCTATATTTTTTGGAGGAGGAAGATATGAAAGCAGTTAGAAATGAAACGGTTAAATTAAATGAAGCTTGTTTGAAAAAAGTTGTCCGTCGGTTAGCCGGTGGGATGACTGCCGCTTTACTGATTGGTTCAGTAACACTATTAAGCGGTTGTAACATAGGAAGCTGGTCGTTTGGGGATGGGCGGATCGAAGGAAATGGTAATATGGTTGACAGCGAATATACCTTGAGCGATCCTGGTGCTATTACCGAGATCAGGTTGTCCAATGTTTCGGCAACGGTGATGCTTTCAGCTACCGAAAGTGACCGAATTACCTATTCAATCGATGATAACCTTACAAGGTACTTAGAAATAAGTGATAATAACGGGGTGCTGAGCATCGATGCCAACAATGACAAGATGCTGGGGCGTAATCGCCGGATAACCTTCAACATCGGCGTTGCATCGTTGGAACAGCTTAAAATTTATGGCGATGTTGAAATTGAAGGTCAGGGAACCTTTACCACCGATCAGTTTACTGCGGACATAAGCGGCGCCGCAGAAGCAGATATGACCATTGAGGCCGATGACATATCGATAGATATTGCGGGGGCAGCCGATTTTAGCCTGACGGGAACAACCGACACACTTGAGATTGATTGTGATGGTGCGGCTAGTATTTCGGCCCGTTACCTGATCGCTTCTGACGTTTCGGTCAATACTAACGGTGCCAGTGATATTGAGGTTCATGCAGTAAATAATCTTGAAATTACCGGAGCCGGAGTCGGTACGGTGGTTTACTGGGGCGATCCGTCGTTATCCCGGTCGGTTAGTGGCTTTAGCTCAATAACAAGGGGAGAAGAATAATGGCAATTTTATCGCATTGAAACAGCGCTGTGCCAATCAGACTGCATAATGGCCGGATCATTCCCGTCATTATGCAGTTTTGTATTAGCGCTCAGCATCGTTTAATTTTATTTGGTAGTTTTAAAGCAGGCTATGGCTTGCAGATACGGGAAAGATATGGAGATTATCATGGGTGATAAGAGGAATAAATTTTCGTTAAAGCAATTAAGGGAAAGAATCCTGACCGGTATCAGTCCGGCACTGGCATGGGCGATGTGTGTCGGTTTATTTATTGGCATCGGATTTGGGCTGACATCATTGATCCTCATTTTTTACAAGGCCGGTGTACCGGTCACTTTACTGGCAGTATCGATCATAACGACGGTAGTCGCGGTGGCATCGGTTATTATTGCCGGTATAATAGCGGTGATCAAACGAATGCGCTGGCAGCTGATCGCGGTGCTCTGCTTTGTCTTTATCCTGTTAATGACCACCATGCATTTGGCACTATATATAGTACCAGCGCTAATCGGTGCCATGGTGGCGGTATATTTGGCGATTATGTTTGCAACCGGTAGGATAAAGGGACTAAGGAGGCCGATTAAATGGCTTCTTGCTCTTATTATGACCGGAGGAGGAGTGGGGGCGGTCGCCCTCTTGCTGGTGCTGATCTATCCGGGTCCCGCTCTTACGGCGGCTGATCGACCGGAACAAGCACAACTGGCCCTGCCATATACAATTGCGCCGATCCAGAATGTGGATCGTGATATAAAAAGGAGCGGGCTATCAGGGGAGGATGGAATCTTGGAGGATCCGTCACAGCCCGGTGACTATCAGTATTCGGTTTATTATTATGCAACACCCGATCAAAAAATCGAGCCCTATCCCGACCAGACAACCCTGGCATCGGTAGCGGTCGATAGTTCCTTTATGCTGTCCGGATGGAGTGTGATCCGTCGGCTGCAGTATGGTTTTACGGAAGACGACCTGCCACTAAATGGGCAGGTCTGGATGCCGGAGGGCGATGGTCCATTTCCGTTAACCTTGATCGTTCATGGCAATCATGAGGCGACCGACCGTTCCGATGGCGGTTATGCCTATCTGGGAGAATTATTGGCCAGCAGGGGGATCATCGCCGTATCGGTGGACGAAAATTTCCTCAACTCATCGGCTTTTTATGATCTGATTTTTTTTGACGGTCTGTCGGGCGAAAATGATGCCCGTGCATTGGTGCTATTGGAGCACCTTATGCAGTGGTATAACTGGAACAAGACGACCGATCATCCTTTTTATCAAATGGTGGATTTTGAAAATATTGCCCTGATCGGTCATTCACGTGGCGGTGAAGCGGTAGCACTAGCGGCTGTTTTTGCTGATCTGCAGCATTATCCCGATAATGGACGGTTGGCATTTGATTACCCGTTTGAGATTAAGACGGTAGCGGCGATCGCACCGGTTCATCGGCAGTATGATCCGGCCGGTTTGGAAGCGTCATTGACCGGAGTCAATTATTTGGTACTTCACGGCGAGCATGACATGGATGTTACCAGTTTTCAGGGTGCCAATATGTATCGCCGGACCGATGTATCGGCGCAGGGAGTTAAAGCGCAGGTATGGATCCAGTATGCCAATCATGGTCAGTTTAACAGTTCCTGGGGGGCATCCGACCAGATTGGCCTGGTAAATATGGGCTTTAATTCCCGTTTGATGATGCCAATGGAGGAACAGCAACAGGCAGCCAAGGTATTTATTGGTGCTTTTATGGAGATGACCCTGCATGACCGGGAAGAGTATCGTACCTTGTTTCGTGATTTTACTTACGGTGCTGACTGGTTACCGGCGGCGCACTATGTTACCGATTATGCAGATGGTAACCACGTTATGCTGGATAATTTTGACGATAGTTTTGATATCAGCCGATCGGTATCCGGAGAAACCGTCTATGTAGCCGATGGGTTTAGTCGCTGGACGATGGATTATCTTCCCGGCAAATCGGATAACAGTAATCGGGTGTTAATTCTAAGTTGGACCGGTGATGACGGTCAGGGGGATAGTGTACGGCGACCGCCGGTGTTTAAAACTAAATTTGGGCCGACTACCGTAGCGGTGGGTGACACCTTATATATGTCGTTGTGTGCAGGGAATGATTCAATAGCGTCGGAGGTATCCTTCCGAGTGATACTGACCGATAGTAGCGGCAGGTCAGTAGTACGTTCCATTGATGACTTTGGCGGAGTGACCGTTCCGCTTGCGGCACCGATCGCGAAGCCACTCTTTGCGGACAGCGTCACCAGTGAACCGGTTTTACAGATGGTGGCGATTAAAACCGACCGTTTTGAAGGACTTACCGGCAATATTATCACGATGGAATGGATTATGGACCGTAACGGCGAAAGCAGTGAGACGACTACTCTTTATGTTGATGACTTGCGGATAGAACAGTATCAATAGGGGTTTGCACTTAATAAAAATTGCCTAAAGAAATAGTTGAAGGGTATTGACAAAACAATATTATATAGCGTATAGTATTGTTTGTGGAAGATATTATACAGTGTATAATATCGAAGATCACAAAATTACCAATCGCAATATTTACCAATACTTCAATTTGAGTATTATCGAATGGGAAAAGCCCATCACCGCAGGTGATTTTTATTGATTTTTCACAAGCTACCTTGTCAATTTGACAAAGTAACTTTAACCATGAAGGTACTGAATAGTTACAAAGTCACAAATAATCTGAGCGAAAGGAGTAGATGGCATGGTATTTAACACGGGAGCGGCACTATTGGATGCAATTGTGCTGGCGGTAGTATCACGGGATGTTGAAGGAACCTATGGCTATAAGATCACACAGGAAGTCAGAACGGCAATTGAGCTGTCAGAGTCAACGCTTTATCCGGTTCTGCGCCGACTGCAGAAGGATGAATGCTTGGAAGTGTATGATATGGAGTGTGCCGGACGAAACCGGCGGTATTACCAGGTGACCGAAAAGGGCCGGCGGCAGTTAAACCTGTATGCGGGTGAATGGCAGGATTATTCATCAAAGATTACCAAGATATTCGAGGGAGGAGAGCAACATGACTAGATGGGAGTATATGAGAAGGTTGGAAGAATTATTGTCCGACATTCCACCCGGAGAAAGAGAAGAGGCTTTACAGTACTATAATGACTATATTAATGACAGCGGCAAGGAGAATGAAGTTGATGTCCTGGCATCACTTGGCTCACCCGAACAGGTTGCGGTCACGATAAAAGAAGGACTGAAGGGGGCTGGTGGTGAGTTTACCGAAAAGGGTTTTCGAGCCAATGCCGATTTGGGTGCCAATGAAATAGCCAAATACCGTCAGCAGGATCCCCCTCCGGAACCGGAGAAAAAGGAGCCGGAAAAGCAAGGACTGTCTGCCGGTGTCATCGCATTGATCGTGGTAATCTGTATCTTTGCTTCGCCGGTGTTATTAGGAATTGGCAGCGGTCTGCTGGGGGTTATCGGGGCGGTTGTGGCGGTGATCATCTCGATGATCGCAGTCTTTGGTGCGCTATCGCTGACATCGTTAGTGGTAGCACTGGTTATAATGGTGACCGGTATTATCGAGTTAATTACCTGGCCACTGGGTGGTCTGGCGATGATCGCAGCGTCATTAGTTATTGGTGGCATCGGAGTTTTATTCTTATTATTAACAGTCCTTCTGGCCGGTAAATTAATCCCGGCGATCATCAAGGGCATTGCTAACCTGATCGGGAGGATTTTTAGCGGTAAAGGAGGTAAGAAGCAATGAACAAATTTTTAAAGGGATGTGGTATCACCGCGGCAGTTTTTATCGGAATCGGAATTGTAATCGGTGTTGTGGTCAGTATTATCGGTGGTCGCAGTTTTTGGCGGATAGCCGGTGAGCGATCAATTAGTATTACCCCCCGCTTTTTCTTTGATTCCGCTGAAGGCTGGACGATTGGCGGGAAGGACTTTGGTGACTGGGACTTTAGCTGGGACAATGACTGGGACTTTAGTTGGGACAATGACTGGGACTTTAGCTTGGATAATGGCTGGAACTGGGATTGGAGCAACGATAATGACTGGGAGTCGGTCGGTGATGACTGGGACCAGGCAACACAGGATCACGATGGTGATGATGGGCTGAACAATAGTGATTTTATCGCAAGTAATCGTTACGAAGAGAGCATTTCCGGTGATGATATCGATGAATTGAACATAATGGTAGCGGCATGCAGGTTTACGGTTTTGGAGTGGGATCAGGAGGATTATAAGATTGAGCTTGCAGGTAATGTCAAGTGTGATCATTATACCGACGATAATACTTTATATATCAGAGGTTCCAGTAAAGTAGAAATAAATACGGTGTTTGATCCGGCCAATGAGATCGTATTGTACGTACCGGAAGGGGTAACGTACGACAAGGTAGACCTGGAACTTGGTGGTGGCGAGATGGAAATGGACGGAATTGAAACCCATGAGTTGAACGGCTCGGTTGGACTGGGTAATGCCAATCTTATTAATAGCACAGCCGACGAGTTGGATATTGAAAATGGTTTGGGCGATTTCTACTTTAGTGGCCGTGTGAACGATGAGATATCGGCAGAATGCAGTATGGGCAATATCACCTTGCGGTTGGACGGCGGCGAGAAGGATTTTGATTATTCTATTAATTGTACTGCCGGCAGCATCAGCATTGATGGGAATGATTATTCGGCGCTGGCTGGTAATCGGGTCATAAATAATCATGCCGATGGCGAAATGGATCTGGAATGCGGAATGGGTAGCATAGAGGTGATGTTTGATCGGTAATGAAAATCGAGGGAGTAATGATTTATATATATAAACAGATAGAGGGATAGACAAAACAAGAATAAACGGTTGAAGGGAGGTGAGCGTAATGAATGGAGATTACAAACGATTGGTACGTTCCACTACCAATAAAACGATCTGCGGTGTATGTGGGGGCATCGGTGAATATGCTAACATAGATCCGGTACTGGTCCGGGTGATATGGGTCATTGCCAGCTTGGGCAGCTTTGGAATGGGGATTTTAATTTATTTTATTGTGGCACTTATTGTTCCGCAAGAATAGCAAGAATATTGAGTGGGAGCTTAACAGCAAAAATCCGGAAACAATGCGACATAATACGCATCTGTCTCCGGATTTTTATTAAGCAGATAACGGGAGTCGAACCCGCCTCTCCGGCTTGGGAAGCCAGTGTTCTACCGATGAACCATATCTGCGGACCCAATAAGCATAAATGCATTATAGCACAACATGGAAGGGGCAGACAACCAATTTTTAAAAAAGACTGGTACTTTTTTTATCCCTATACTATTATAAGAGTATTATGCGGGAGTTTCCCCGTGTTTTGTGGGCTACCGTCCAATAATGGGAAAGAGGTACCATTAATGTATAAGATATTGATTGTTGAGGACGATACGGTTATTGCGGCAGAAATGAGTAAGCACCTGTTCCGGTGGGGGTATGAGGTGGAGATGGTGACTGAATTTATGGATGTCTACAGTCATTTCGGACGCTTTGTGCCTCATCTGGTATTGATGGATATTAATCTGCCCTTTTTCAACGGGTTTTATTGGTGCAGTGAAATACGACGGGATTCTCAGGTGCCGATCCTTTTTTTATCCTCTGCCGGCGACAATATGAATATTGTCATGGCGATTAATATGGGCGGGGATGATTTTGTGACCAAGCCATTTGAGTTAGAGGTATTGTCAGCCAAGATCCAGGCATTGCTCCGCCGGACCTATACCTTTGGCAGCGGTGAGGCGGGGGTAGTCCGAACCCTTACTCATCGGGAAGTCGTCCTTAATCTTGAAGATGCATCCCTGGTGTATCAAGGTAGTAAGGCAGAACTTACCAAAAATGAATTTAGGATCATGCAGGTATTGATGGAGCAGCACGGTCGGATCGTTTCCCGGGAAATGTTGATGAAGCGATTGTGGGACGATGAGTTATTTGTTGATGACAATACCCTTACAGTTAACATAACACGGATACGTCGCAAGATAGAGGAGTTGGGTGTGGTCGATTTAATCCGCACTCAAAAGGGGATGGGCTATGTCATTGATTAAACAATATTTGAAGGATCGTTTTACCGTCATTACGCTCTTTTGGCTGACCGTGGTGGTCTTTTTAGCGGTAAGTGCCCTATATCAATTGGATACGCTCCCCAAGATGGGCTATGCGGCTCTGATTATG
>JAITWD010000224.1 GCA_031285465.1 Lachnospiraceae bacterium | reverse complement strand
ATGCTCGGTTTTAAGGAGCAGATAATTGTTACTCACCGCCAACAGATGGACGATCACCACCGTGACAAAGAAAGCCCCGGCATTGTAAAGGGCAGCGAAAATAATATTTTCGAAACGGGTAATATAGATGCTCAGCCCGCCCCCCGAAAAGATATTATAATAGTAGGAAAGGCAAAAGGTCGCCGGGATCAGCCACAGATAAT
Organism: Lachnospiraceae bacterium; assembly: GCA_031285465.1. Classification (GTDB taxonomy): domain Bacteria; phylum Bacillota; class Clostridia; order Lachnospirales; family Lachnospiraceae; genus UBA935. Next base: position 2,992 of record JAITWD010000224.1, on the reverse strand, counting down.
TCCAGGTCTTCTGCGGTTCGGGGAAGTCCACCAGCGGCCCGATCTTTTGCCGAAAGACATAGGCCACCGCCGGATAGGTTAACACCAACACCACCAGATTCATCAGGGTATGGGGCAGTGAATAGGGACCCATCGCCTCATTACCCAACCGGTAGTAATTAAGATAACTCCCGACGATCATTATGAAACTATTATAATTAAGGATACACAACAGGACAAAGACCATCTTAGACAGATGACCGCGGATACAGAGACGATAAAAAAGAATATAAAGGAAAATCCACCCGACCGTCAGTGCCATACTCCACTCCGGGTGATACCAGTTTAAAATCCGACACCCTGCGATAGCCACATACAGCACCGCCGATGCCCCCACCGCCTTACTAAGTGGCAACCGCAGATGATGCCGGAAGGGCAGATAGGCAAGCGCGAGATTGGGAAACAGATCGATCAGTACATATAAAAGGATCGGCATAACCGGCGACCCCACCATTACATATCCATCATTCATATATTTGTGCCCTCTGAATATTCCTTCAGTACATCGATGACCGCGACCGCTCAAAGAGAAATTCCTGATGCCGGTTTTTGATCGAATGATGCTCCCTTTTGCGGAACGGGATCCGCTCGCCGCTTGACATCAACAAGGTCAATTCCTCCACCCGCTCCACCTGTGCCAGATTAACGATGCAGCCGCGGTAACAGAGATAAAATTCCCGATAACCCGAAAGCTTTTCCGCAATATTCATAAAGGACATCCGAAAGCGTTTGATGCCCTCACCGATGGTATGTACCTGGGTGTAATGCTTATAAATATCACAATAAATAATCTCCTCCAAAAAGATCTTCGTCGATTCCTGACCATTTTCCAAAGTGAGATATCGGCCGCTTCCCAACCGCCTAAGCTCGACTAAATCCATGATCGCACTAAATTCCGGATAGGCGATCGGCTTTATCAGATAGCCTGCCGCCTTCACCTTATAACCATCAACCGCAAAATCCCTGGCATAGGTAGTAAAAATAATGGTAACCTGCCGGTCAATGGCACGGATCATTTGCGCCACCTCCATCCCGGATAGGGTCCCCATATAATAATCAAGAAAGATCAGATCGTAGACACCCGCCGTAAAGTGGGCGATAAAATCCTCACCCTTTTCAAACTCCTCGGTCACCCATTCCACCGAAAAACCATCCTGCTCAAAATAACTGCCCAGATGGCTAAGGATGATCTCCCGATCAACGCTATTGTCTTCAATGAGGACAATTTTCATCATATGTACCCCTTGTCGTACTCACAGTATAATCACTGTTCAAACACCAAACCGTGATATTATCTAGGTCGCACGAATATATTAGATTCAGATAGTTTACAATAAGTTGATTTTACGATAACATAAAACCCTGTCATATTCAAGCCAGAATATGACATCTTAAAGCCAGCTGATTGTCCTTTTACATCGTCGATGTATAATTATATTTAACCAATAAATCCCACATCGGAGGTAATGATCATGAGCTATATTGAAGAAATGGTAGTATACGAAAGAAAATCCTTTCAGGTCGATCTGCAATCCATGGCATCGTCAACAGCATATGGCTGGGCACTCAGCACCTTGCCTGCCGGCATGTTTCTCTGGCAAATGGAGACTATACCCACCCGTCCGGGCGTTGCTCCGGTCATTCAGCGCTTTCATCTGATCGCACTGGGCGCCGAACCAAAGGTGCAACTGGATTTTGTCCTGATCCAGCCCTTCTCCGGCAACATCACCGACACCTGCACCATCAACCTGACCGTCGTTCCGGACAATGCCAACCAATTTGCACCCTACAGCGAAAATACCACCGCGCAGAACCGCGCCGTTTACGGCTTCCCCGATGCCGATAACAGTGCGCTCCTCAAATATGGTTACCCCTGTGCTTCTGCCGATGCCACTTTGAAATATGGCTATCCCTGCACCATGAGTGACAGCCGTCCCTATGGCTTCGTCAATTCTGCTCCGGTAGCCGATGCCTCCCTTAAGTACGGCTATCCCTGCACCGTTGATGCTGCCCTTAAATATGGCTTCCCCTGCACCATGAATACCGCCCCGCCCTACGGTTTCTTCAATTCCGCTCCAGCAGCCGATGCCTCCCTTAAGTACGGCTATCCCTGCACTGTTGATGCCTCCTTAAAGTACGGCTACCCCTGCACCATGAGCGACAGCCGTCCCTATGGCTTCGTCAATTCCGCTCCGCCAGCCGATGCCTCCCTTAAGTACGGCTACCCTTGCACCGTCGATGCTTCCTTAAAATATGGTTTCCCCTGCACCATGAATGCCGCCCAGCCCTACGGTTTCATTGATTCCGCTTCGGCTAATGCCGACACCCCCTTCTTCAACGGTGTTGCCCCCGGGGCCAATGGATGCACCCCCTTTTTCCAAGCGGCTACTCCCGGCAGCAATGAAGGAGCGCCCGTTCAATTAGGCAACTCCCCCCTTGTAAAATACGGCTTTTACAATTCATGTGTATAAGAAAACACTGATCTGATCGGCATTTCCCTAACCAAGCACCAACGCTCTACCCAATTGAGCGACCAATACATAACCATTAATTAGGAGGGAATCATGAACTATCAACCCATTACCTGCGTCTGGGAGGTCACGATGGGCTGCAACATGCGTTGCGGCCATTGCGGCTCCTCCTGTACCAATCCCTTAAAGGATGAATTAAATACCGTCGAAGCCTTAGACCTCTGCGACCAGATCGCCGGGCTGGGCGTCCAATGGATCACCCTGTCGGGTGGCGAACCCCTGACCCGCAAGGATATCACCAAGCTGGTCGGACGCCTGCACGATAAAGGGGTAACGGTCAACCTCATTACCAACGGCTGGGCACTCAATGAAACTATGGCGGTCCAACTAAAGGAAAGCGGCATTGCCACCGTCGCCATCAGCATCGACGGCACCGAAGCGATCCACGACCAGATCCGGAAGGAGGGCTCCTTTGCCCGTTC
>JAITWD010000220.1 GCA_031285465.1 Lachnospiraceae bacterium | reverse complement strand
CGGAGACTAAGAATTACTAAATTACACACTGAAGAACGCCTAAAGTCGTTCTTCTCACGTATTGTTTTGCCGCCTTTGGCGGCATGTTTGGAAGTGTGAACAATCAAAGATTTTTCACTTTTTGATTTAGGCAGTTTCGCAAGTAGAACTTGCGAAATGCAGGGGATATAATTTGGGAACGGGAGCGGTATCCGGCGATTGCGGATACCGCTCCCGTTTTTGATCGTGTAGGGAGTGGGAAGATGTTTGATGAAAAATCACTAAATGACCTTTTTCTTATATTAAGAATAATTATGTATTTAAAGTAGCTTTTTATGTATTTTAGCAACAAAAAAGTTCAAAATACAAAAAAACGATACTTGGAACCATAAGCTGAAATGTGGCCATCCGTTTATGATAGGATATATTTGTAAGATGGAACCTACTCAAGGAAAAAGGTGTTGAAAGTACAGCATAGTGGCAGGATAAATCAGTTTAAAGCAACCGATAGTTTACGGTCCGGTAGGGAGCACCGGCAGAAGGAGGTAACGGGGTGGAAAAAAGGCGTGGTCCGAGAAGGGAGTATATTGAGTTTGACCTTAATACACTGATGCAGAAGCGGATGGAGCTGATGCGACGTAAGTACGATTCGCTGGAAAAAGGGATGTATATCCAGGGTGAGGTAAAGCATTTTATCTTTATTGAATTATATGAAGGGGTGATGGGGATGATGGTGCCGGAGCATTTCGGGGTAATGCCGGAGAAGTTTCAGGCGATCAAGTATCCGTCGGAATTTCGTCCGCAGGAGTTGTTGACCAGCGATGATCTGGCGGTAAATCTGGGTTTTACGCATTTTACGCAGGTAGCAACCGATGAAGAGTTGGAGAGCATCGTGGCACAGATGATGGAGCTGATCGTCCGGTCGAACCAGTCGGTGGAGTTTTTAGGCAAGGAGAAGCGTTTGACGACCAACTGTCAGAAGATTTATTATCATTTCCGGTTTCAAGGGTTGGATGAAGCGGTCTATAACCTACAGTGTCTGACGCTGGTCGATAAGCGGATCATGATGGGAACCTTTAGCTGTCCCTATCGGGAGCAGGAGGAGTGGGGTAGCGCAGCGGTGAAGATGTTCGGGTCGGTCACCGATCTGACCAAGCCGGGGGCAGCGCAGAAGATATAGTTGGAGCGGTCAGAGGGCGGTGTTTTGAGAAAGGGTAATTATATGACCAGGATAAGAGCGGAACGGCTAGAGATAGAAATGGCATTACCGGCGGTGGCACTACTACAGATGGAAAGTGAAGTGACGGTAAATCAACATGGATGGTGTCAGCTCAAGGTGCGGCTACAATCGGGGGTGACGGCGGAGGAACTGGGTAAGATAATGCGGGAGAGTCCGGTTAAGATTTGGGAGACTGGACTTGAAGGGGCGGCACGCAGGGAAGGTCAGATGAGAGCGGACGGTGAGCCAGTAAAGCCGGTCTTTATCGGGCAGATGCGTGATGTGAAGCTACAAATGGAAGGGGGGATTTGGCACGCTTTTGTAGAGGTGGTGACCGGTAGTATCGGACTCGACCGAACTAAGCGGCGGTATTCTTTTCAGGATCCGACTAGTTCCTATCAAGCGATCGCCGGGCAGGTGATCGCCAGGGGGGTGACGGCTGCGCCGCCATCGGTCGCACCGATACTGGGTGACCCGACGGCAGAGCAGGAGGACAGAGTAGCAATGGGACGGATCATCTGGAGCATGGACGGGGAACGTCGTCCCGGCGGTCCGCTGATCCAGTATGATGAGACCGACTGGGAATTTTTGATCCGACTGGCGAGTCAGCTAGGCGGCCGTGTGATCGCGAGCGAGCGACGGGGTCGGGCGGATGTATATCTGGGATTACCGAAGGATCAGGCGAAAGCATCATGGGACGGGACGGTGATGGAATGTGGGATCAGTGCGCGCTATCATACCGATGTGACCGAGCGGGAGAAAAAGAGGGCTGACTATACCTACTACATCCTGTCACAACGGGAGAACCGGTATGTGGGTGAGCTGGTCGGCTTTATGGGTGAGGAATGGGTTATTTACCATAAGCGGTCGGTCTTTTCTAAGGGAGAATTGCTGTTTTATTATACCATCGGTAAGGCGACGCTTTTCGATCGGGCGATCGAATATAACGATTTATTTAGCGGGATGGTGCTTAGCGGTGAAGTTACGGCATGTGAGCAGGAACGGGTGCAGGTGAGGTTCGCTATCGACGGCGCGGACGGTCTGGCAGGATATTATTATGAGTGGAAACCGGTGACGGGTAATCTCTTTTATGCCATGCCGGAGATAGGAACGAAGGTGCGTATCCTGATACCGGAGAAGGATGAGCGGGCGGCATTTGCAACCAGTGTGATCCAAACCGATGGCGATGTCCGCTTTAATAATCGGCAAGAGCGGATGCTTGAGGTGGTCACGGGTAAAACGATGCGGTTATTTCCAGAGGAATTATCGCTTAGCGGTACGAAGGAGGGCGGTCAGCCGGAAATGCTGCTACAGGACGGAAGAGGGGTTATTTTTGGTGCCCACCGTTCATTCTCCATCATAGCGGAGGGCGATATCACGATAGAAGGGGGCGAAGTACAGTGTGATTCGCCACGGAGTATCAAGCTGGAGGCATCGGTGTCCAGCCTTGAGGTCCGGCAGGATTTTAATGTCTACAGTCCGGGTGGGGTGAAGAATGTAAAGGGACCGGAAAAACTACAAAAGTGGGGGAAGAAGCGGTTGCCGGAGAAGGGCGAGGATACCTATACACCCTGCTGGCAGGCACAATATGCGGTACTGGGGATGTCGCCGATACAGTCGGAGGGCAGGCAGGAGATGAATGAGGTGTTACAGGGCGGTCTTGGGCATATGTCGAAAATGGCCGGTGGTAGTGTGGTCAAGGCGCTGTCCGATGCCGTAGATGGGGTGGAGCTTAAGAATAACCGGTTTGCCCGTTCGCTTAAAACACTGGAGATCGATACACTAAACGGTGGTTATCCACTACCACGCGACAAGAAAAGCGACTAAAGCAATAGCGTAACGGCAAGAGCAATTGAACCGATGTGGAAGTAATGTTGTTTTGAAAGGTTGAAGGTACATAGGAATGGACGGGATGGAAGGAAAAGGGCATGATCGGACCGGTAAGCGTCATATGTGGACCGATGAGGAGATCGAGCGGGCTTTATTGCGTGAGAAGGTGCCCTTGCAGATCATGAAGGAAGGTGATCTGATCAAATGTAGTTGCGGTCGACTAAAAAAGCGGATCTGGATAAAGGATAATACCGATACAGTGCCGGAAGGGTTGTGGCCCTTTGATCCGCCATCGGAAGCGGGTAATAATGGCGCTGATGGAAGTAGTAATGACGGTTTGGACAATGATGGCGGGACAGGTAATGCTTCGCCGTGGTATAATATACCAAAGCTTACCGAGGGTCAGGTGCAACCGGCGCCGGAACCGGAGGAGCATAAGTGGAGTAGGATCATTAATGGTCAGGAGTGGCGGTTTGATCCTGATGAAACGGCGGCTTTCATGGCGGGGCGGCGGGTGATCACCGAAACCGATATCCCGATCGAAATAAGGCGCGGTACACCCGGATTCTTCGGGCAATGCAGTTCGGTGATGACTGGGGAGATGTGTGAGCCAAAGCTACTGAAACCAGAGTGGTTCAGTGCTTATGATGGTACTCAGGTGGACGGTAAGAAGGTGGTGCTCCATTATCAGTCTTTTCTGTATTGTCTGCACGGTGGGATCATCGGCTCGGAGGCGGCGGAGCGACCGTTAAGAAGTGTCTTTAGTGATGACGAAATCCAGGCGGCGATCATACGGTTCTTAGAGGATGCGAATGAGTATGTCCAGGCAGGCTTTGAATATATGTGGATGGGCGATTATTCGAAGAAGTTCAATCTGCTGGGGCTGGTGCTCAGTGTCGGTGTCGGCATGACGCCGGTGGCGGGACAGGCGGCGGATGCTCGTGACCTTGTTTATGCGGTTTCCCATACGGAGGATCATAGCTTATTGACCAATGTGGCGATCATCGCGATCAGTGTGATTGCGTTTGTGCCGTTCTTTGGGGATTTGATTAAGCAGTTAAAGCAGTTGAAGCATGTGGACGAGGTTGCTGAGCTATTGGAGATGGGGGCGAAGGCGGGGATAAATGTCGGGCAGTATGAAGATGAAGCGATAGCGGCGATGAAGGAGGCATTGGAACGGTCGGGGGGGACGGTGGATGAGGTTGTTGAGGGTGGGGTAAAGGAATTTGGGGTTGGTAGAGGAATTGGCAGAATACCACAAGAAATAATAGAAAATGGTAAAAATATTACGGAATTTGCAAACCCACACGATCCAATCAGAGATATACTGGGAAGAGGAAAGGATTCGCACCCGGAAGAATGGAATAGTATAGTCATGGAATTAGAAAATAGTGGTGTTGAAATCATTTATAGGCAAAATGTAATGGGATATTCTCCGCATCCTAGTAATAATGGTCTACCTGGTCAATTGTTAATAGATCCAGATGCATCAATAAGTGCACTAGAGCATGAATATATACATTTTACGCAAGCTAGTGAAGCGGGATTTCCCAATATGCAGGGTGCTTTTCAGGACACTACAACGAGAATAACAAACGAGCTGTCTAGTTATGAAGTGGAAATTAAATACGCCCGAGAGTTAGGTTTAGATAATGTCGTAGAACAACTTACTGAGAACTTAGAGGTTGAAATAAATACAATAAATGCGCCACTAGAGTGGCCAGATTAGGAGAAAACTTCATGGATACAAATACTTTGCTTATAAAATTAAATGATGATTCAATACAGAATGAAGAATTGCATGTATGTTTAGAAAGTAAAAATCCTAGCATTGTTGGGAAAAGTATTTTAAAAATAATAGAAAGAAAGTATATTGATGATGTTATTGTTGAACTTCTTACCAAAATATCCTTATTAATAGGCGGATATAAAGCAGTGGGACCATATGAGTTTGGTCATTTAGCAATCGCGGCATTATTTCTTGTTAATAATTCATCTGCACTAAATAGTTTTGATATTGCATACTCGACTTTAAAGGAAGATGACAAATTTTTAGTGGATAATTTTATTAAAAGCTATGGAAATAAATTATAGATATACGATTAAGTTTGTCAAAAATACACTAATTGAGCAATAAAAAATATATATGGATGGCGACTATCCAAATGGGGTTAGGATCGGTAATATTCCAGATCATAAGAATTTGATGAAAAGAACTGGGACAGGTCAATCATGGTTTCCTAAAAATTGGGATGTAAATAAAATAGAGAATGCCGGAGAGTATGTGGTAAGTCTACATAATGGCGAAGAAATCATTGATGAAATCCCAATATATGGAATCTATGACGAAGTTGAAGTTATATATACAAATGGTGAACCAGCTACAATTTTCCCCAATGGTGTTCAACCTGAAGATTAGATGTATTTGGACTTATGACAATACTATACTAAGTCATATTAATTGCTTAGATAATAGGAGGACTTGAATTGAAGGAACGATTAACCGATTTATTGTGTGAGTGTATACTAATGGATATTAATGACCCAGCAATATATAATGTTTGGGATCGAATAACAGAATTACTTAGTGAAAATCTTGAAAGTACAGTTGGATATCTTATTGAATGTAACGAAAAAGAAATTGAATATCTTTCATCAGTATTTGAAGATGTCGCAGTCAATTTGAATGATAGAAGATATATTGAATCTTTAAAGTTTATAAATAATAAATTTCCTAAATTAGAACTGGACGCGATTATTAAGACCGCTGAAGAATATACAATGTAAAGGAGAAAATAATGAAATATAATGATTTTTATATTTTTCGATTGGAAACAAGAAAAAAATTAGGCAGGTTAATACTCTATCCAGAATTGTTTGAATCAAATAAGTTGGAGCTTTCAAAAATATTTCAAGATAATGAAGAGTTTACAGCTAATTATATACATAATTGTACTAAAAATGAAAAAAAAGCTATGAATGAATTTTTTGGAAATGAGTTTGCAGAATTGTTAAACAAAACGCTATAATCGGTGCAATGTCAATTGGAATCGTAAGACTATTCGACGGAGTTTAATCTACTACTATAAAACAAAAAAGCACGCTAAATAGCAATCTAAAGAGATTAGAAGATTTAAAAATAATTATTAATGGTGAAATCATTGATGTTTTTAATTTAGAATTGTGAAGGAGAAACGCATGGATTATGAATTGCTTTTGGTGAGCGAAAAAACTCAGAAAGAATGTGTAATATGGATTAAAGATATAATTATTAACAAATTGAATTTAAAATGTGAGTATTACGAGAAAAATGATTATATAAGTATTTGTTTGGAAGCACTAACAATTATCATTGATTTAGAAGAGATTTTTAGTTTCGATATGGTTGAGGAGTGTTTTGGTCTTAAGGCAAACTTAAGTGCACAATTACAAGTATTTAGCAATACGTATTATGATGGACTCGAAATTATGTTTGGAGTAATCAAAGAAGTAATTAACGATACAGAACATGATTTATTGCTATTAGGAGACAGCTCAGAAATGATTTTGAAAAGATATAACAATAAATATAGTTCAAATACGATTAAGGATTACGAAATTAAATTTCCGTTTGATATATTGGATGTGGAAATTGAAGATTCAAGTAAGTAAGATTTTTAGCATGTGACATTCAAACTTATTTTTCCATAAATTTTCGAGCGACTTTATCAGATAATCTATTATATCTAGCCCTTCGTTTTTTGAGACAAGTCCTAATAAATGCTACTTTGGTAAGAAAATAGTAATAGATTTATTTGAATAGGGAGATAATTTTATGAGCAAATAAACAGAATGTTTTTTAAAGAAAATGTTAGATTTTTTCCTTCAAAAAAAGAAATATACAATGAATCAATAGATATTTACGGTGAGGTTTTAGAAACTATAATAATTGAAGATATTTTTATGCCTGAAATTATATAATTACTTATGATAATTGTAATGAAAAATTATTAACGGGTATTTTTGAATATTTTGAAAAGGTTTTACATTCAGACGATAGTAACTTAATAAATGTTTTTAAAACCACATTTTT
>JAITWD010000132.1 GCA_031285465.1 Lachnospiraceae bacterium | reverse complement strand
GGACTTCGTGATGATCCGTCTCGGTTCGCGCGGATATGACAGTGGTGTCGTTGAACTGGACGATAATTTTGAAGCCAATCTTACCAATGCCCTTGCGGCGGGTATCGATGTGGGGATTTATTTTCATTCACAGGCGGTGACGGTGGAAGAGGCGGCGGAAGAGGGGGCTTACGTGGCGGCACAGCTTGTCGGTAAGGAGATCGCTTATCCGGTGGTTTTTGAGATGGAGGAGATCATTAATGACAGTGCGCGGACCGATCATCTTAATCAAAACAGCCGGACCGATATCGTAAAGACCTTTTTATCGACCGTGCAGGCGGCGGGATATACGCCGATGATCTATGGCAACAAGCAGTGGCTGATCGAGCAGATCGAACTGGATGAATTGGTTGGATATGATGTCTGGCTGGCGCAGCCGGGTGACCTGCCCGATTACCCCTATGGATTCCAGATGTGGCAGTATGCGATGGACGGGAAGATCAATGGGATAGCCGACCGGGTGGACTTCACGATCAGCTTTGTCGATTATGCGGCGCGGTGAGTGATTGCGACCTTTGTAGGTGCCACGTGTTTTAGCTTGAGACCTTGTTCTCATAAATATAGGTATGATAGTTTTTTATTTTATCATATAGATCATGGGTCCGTTCAAACATCCCGCTTTCATCAATATACCCACTGCAGGTCGGGTGATAGTAGATGATCGTGACCGGGCGGGGATTTTGTTGCAGTGAGAGGATAATCTTATCAAAAACCTTCTTAAATATTTCGATGCTGAAAGGATTATAAAAGAAAAAGTAATTATAGTCGTCATAGGAGCTAAAGGCCAGTGCATCCTCCTGCCGGGCTTCAACATTGGTCAGTTTCAATTTCTTGATATTCTTATTGGCAATATTTATTAAATTTTGATCAATATCGATGCCGCAGACCTTTTCAAAGCCGAAGCGACTGGCATGCCAGTGGACATAACCCTTGCCACAGCCGATGTCGATCAACCGATGGCCGGGATGATTGGAAACATTTCCTTTTTGGGATCCGCGGTCAGGGAAAGCGCTGTCCGCCGATAGCCGCTGGAAAATCTGTTTCAGGTGACTGCCGGGCGTTATGGAATAACCGTAAAGCCCATTGGACTCTTGCAGCAGATGGGTATCCCGCATGGTAAAGTCCAGACCTCTTACCTTTTCCTTGAAGATATAGTTTAGTGAAAAGATCAAATACCTTCGGTATCGAACGATCATCGATTTCAAATGGTTGATCACAGGCTTCATATCTTTTATCCAATCCTTTCGGGTATAATCCGATCAAGGCGTCATCCGCCACAATAAGCACTTTAATATGATATCATAAACTTTAACAATTTGCGACCAGTTTATTAGGGTGTTTTTTGTATTTTTTCGTGAGGGCTCTTACTTTCCGGTGATAGTTATGATCGCTTACAAATATTGTAATATCAAGCATCACATTATATAATAGAACATAATAAATACAGGAGACATTTAACTGTCTGGTCGGACACCTGACCGTCGTTTGGTCGGAAGGATTTGATCGGATCGCGCATCATCGCCAAAAGGAGGATACATAATGATCTACAAACAATTTAAAGAGCTGGAACTTTCATGTCTGGGAATGGGGGCAATGCGCCTGCCAACGAAGGAAATTAACGGTCAAATGACCATTGACACCAAAGCGGCGGAGGAAATGATCGCCTATGCATATGAACAGGGCATCAATTATTTTGATACTGCCTGGGGTTATCACAACGGCGAGTCGGAACTGGTCTTAGGCAAGGCACTTGCGCGTTTCCCCAGGGAGAGCTGGTATCTCGCCGATAAATTTCCCGGCTATGACCTTAATAATATGGATAAAGCGCCCTACATCTTTGAGGAACAGTTGGGTAAATGTGCGGTCGACTACTTTGACTTTTATCTGATCCATAATGTCTGTGAAATGAATATCGATGCCTATCTGGATGAACAATATGGTATCCGGCAATATTTTGTTGAGCAAAAAGCCGGTGGTACAATCCGGCACCTTGGTTTTTCCGCCCACGGCAGTGTCGAGGTGATGCGACGGTTCCTCGATAGCTATGGCGATAATATGGAATTTTGTCAGCTTCAGCTTAACTTCCTTGATTGGGAGTTTCAGGATGCCAAGGCAAAGGTGGCATTGCTGGAGGAATATCAGATCCCGGTGTGGGTAATGGAACCGATGCGGGGCGGACAATTGGCAACCCTTTCACAGGATGATGCCCTGAAGCTCAAAACCCTTCGCCCCACCGAAAAGATAACCGCCTGGTCCTTCCGCTTTATCCAGTCGCTCCCCGGCGTGGTGGTAACCCTGACCGGCGCCTCTACCATGGAACAATTGCGGGGAAATATCCTTGCCTATCAGGAAGAAAAGGCGCTGTCGGACAATGAAATGGAGATATTGCTCCAAATCGGCAGGGGAATCGTCGCCAAAACCTCCCTGCCCTGTACCGCCTGTCGCTATTGTGTGGAACACTGTCCCCAGCACCTGG
>JAITWD010000098.1 GCA_031285465.1 Lachnospiraceae bacterium | reverse complement strand
GGCATCACTCATATTGTCAGTCATATCGGTTTCAATATATCCAGGTGCGATGGCATTAACCGTAATATTGCGAACAGCCAATTCACGTGCCATGCTCTTCGTCAAACCGATCACACCGGCCTTAGCCGCGGAATAGTTCGCCTGACCTGCGTTACCCATTATCCCGCTCACCGATGAAATATTTATGATCCTACCACTTTTTTGCTTAATAAATGGGCGGTATAAATGCCTGATCGTATTAAAGGTACCTTTCAGGTTGGTTTCCAAAACTGCATCAAAATCCGCTTCGGTCATCTTGATCAGCAAATTATCTTTGGTAATACCGGCATTATTAACCAGGATATCTATCTTTTCGAATTCTTCAATCATTGCGGTGATCATCTCACCACACGCTTCGAAATCGTTCACCGAGCATTGAACCGCGACCGCTTTGCGACCCATGCCACGGATGATCGTAACCACTTCTTCGGCTTTTTCCCTGGAACCATTATAGTTCACGATCACATCAGCACCATTTTCCGCCAGTGTCAATGCAATCTGCCGACCAATCCCGCGTCCGGCTCCGGTTACTAAAGCCACCTTACCGGTCAGTAATGTTTCTGTCATAATAAAACCTTGCCTTTCCTTAGATGATAGCCTATCCCAGTTTAGCTATGTCACTCATATTTTCGACATTGATCGTTTTCACTTCGCGATTAATTTTACGGATGAATCCGGATAAGGTTTTCCCCGGCCCGATTTCAATAAGAGTGGTGATGCCATCAGCGATCATCCGTTCAATCGTTTGCTGCCATTTTACACTGGCCGATACTTGCTGGGCCAGCAATTGCGGAACCGCTTTAATATCAGCAACATAATCGGCTGTTACATTAGCAATATAAGGAATCCTGATCTCACCTAACGGAATCCGGCCCAGCACCTCATGTAGCTTCTGACCCGCCTCTGACATGAGTGGTGAATGAAATGGTCCGCTTACCTTCAAGGGTATGCACTTCCTGGCACCCATCCCGACCAAAACCTCCATTGCTGCTGCCACCGCCACCTCATCACCGGTTATTACCACCTGGCCAGGACAATTATAATTCGCGATCGTCACAATTCCCTGGTCTGATCCGACCTTATCAATTCCAGCCTTAACTATTTCATTATCCAGACCAATGACCGCTGCCATTGCTCCCCCGGTCGGTACCGCCTCCTGCATCAAAATTCCTCTTTGTCGTATCAGTCGAAATCCGTCGGCTGGTGCCAGTATCCCGCTTGCGATCAAAGCCCCATACTCCCCCAGACTTAAGCCGGCTGTAACGGTCGGCCTAATCCCCTTTTCCTCGACCACTTTAAGGATTGCCACCTCAACCGCCAGCATAGCAATCTGAGTATATTCGGTAATATTTAACTGTTCATTTTCAGTAAAACATAATTTTACCATGTCTAAACCGGTAACCTCTTGGGCTAATTGAAACATTTGATGCGCAACCGGCTGGCCCTCATAAAAATCCTTTCCCATACCAGGGTACTGCGCCCCCTGTCCGGGGAATATAAATGCTATTTTTTCCATTGTCTTGCTCCGAGTTATATTATGTATAAATTTTGATATTCAAAGTATTTTTATCAAAAATAAAGAGGTTAGACCATCTCCTCTTTATTTTAAAGCTAATTAGCATTTCATTTTAAAATTCTTTTTTACCTAATAGCATTGTTGCCTGATCCATAATTTCATCAATGATTTCGGAACAGCTTTGTTCCTTTTTCACTAAGCCAGCTATCTGTCCAGCCATTAATGTTCCTTCGATAACATCCCCGTCGATCACGCTCTTGCGTAATGACCCAAGCGTAAGTTGCTCAAGCTCTTCAAAGGATGCTCCTTCTTTTTCCATTTTCAAATACTCTCTGGTCATTTTATTACGGAGCACTCGAACCGGATGCCCGGTACTTCTGCCGGTAACCACCGAATCAATATCCTTTGCACTGATAATTTTTTGTTTATAGTCTTTATGAACTATTGATTCACTGGCCACTACAAAGCGCGTCCCGATCTGAACCCCGGCAGCCCCCAGCATCATTGCGGCAGCAAAGCCACGACCATCGGCAATTCCGCCGGCAGCAATGACCGGAATGGAAACCACGTCAACCACCTGTGGCACTAATGCCATCGTAGTTGAGCTTCCAATATGCCCACCTGCCTCACATCCTTCTGCAACCACCGCATCGGCACCAGCATTTTCCATCATTTTAGCAAAAGCACAGCTGGCCACCACCGGAATCACCTTTATTCCGGCCGCTTTCCATCCTTCCATATACTTGCCAGGATTTCCGGCTCCAGTGGTTACTACCTTTATCTTTTCTTCAATAACCACCTGAGCGACCTCATCAGCATGAGGACTCATCAGCATAATATTGACTCCGACCGGCTTATCGGTCCGCTTTTTGGCTTCATTAATCTGTGTCCGGACTATTTCCGCCGTAGCACTGGCAGCACCAATCAAACCCAAGCCACCTGCTGACGAAACTGCGGCAGCCAGATGATAATCGGCTACCCAAGCCATGCCACCCTGAATAATTGGATATTGGATGCCCAAAAGCTTAGTAATTGACCTCTCCATTTTGCTTCCTCTTTGCATTTATATTAGGTAATACCTTTCATCTATTGAACCGACTTAAAGACAATTAAGCCTCAACGCCTTTACTCTTCATATACTCGATTACTGCACCTACCGTAGTGATCTTCTCTAAATCTTCGGAAGGAATTTCGATACCGTACTCCTCTTCAAAAGCCATCACCAATTCGAACAGATCTAGTGAATCAGCGCCCAGATCATCCTTAAAGGAAGACTCCATAGTAATCTCTGCTCCCTCAAGATTCAATTGCTCAATAATAATTTCTTTTACTTTTTCGAACATTTTTTTATTCTCCTTTATTATGCGCCTATGTACTTATATTTCTTAATATAAGGCATAAGCAAAATTTTATATGCACGGATATTAGTTTGACACTCAAAGTATATTATCTGTTTATCATTTTGTCAATATTATTCTTCAACTTAATTTTATAAATACGATCAGAGAAATATAATTTACGATTCAGAAGCTATATAAATCCTCCAATTCCGCTGAATAAACACCCTTCTTAGCAAAAACAATTAATGGTTTTTCCACGGTCAGCCGGGCTCGACCACCCCTATTGGCTTCAATCAAAACCATATTGGGTTCCCTGTCGATAAATGGATGAACCAT
>JAITWD010000089.1 GCA_031285465.1 Lachnospiraceae bacterium | reverse complement strand
GGCATCACTCTTCTCCACATAGCAAATCTTCGCCCCAACACTACCCAGCCAGGAAGAAAGCCCCAGTGCCACCGTTGTCGTCCCGATCCGTCCCTGCGAACCGACAAGGGCAATCCTGATCCCTTTCGCCGTAAATTCATAATGCGTTGCTGGTGTGGCAACCTTTAATTCCCGCGAATGATACTTCACCATGCCCTCGCGACTTAATGACTGTACAATCTCACTCTGCACCTCATTGGCACTACTGCCGGCAACGATATTGGTCACCCCCGCCACCAGTAACCGGTCAAAAAAGGTCTTTTGTTCATCAAGCCGCTCCCATATCACAGTTATCCGGGCACAGTACATCGCTAAAAATTCCGTAATGGTTTCGATAAACTCCTCATCGCTATCACCAAAGGCGATCCGATCGAGGATCAATTCCGTACAGTGAGAAAAATTTCGCATGTCGTAGAGCACAAATTTCTTGAAATAAAAATTGCCGGTCATTTTTTTGACCGGCAATACGATTTCTTCCTTTTCCATTAGAAAATCGAGTAAATTCATGTGTTCCTTTGAGGTTAAGTAAAGGATCATTCTGTTTCTCCATTCTTAGCAAATATTTTATTACTTGCAATATTGCCAGTATTTTATTACCTGCAATTCTGCCAGTATTTTGTTTCCTACAATTTTGCCAGTATTTATTTTCTCAATTCTCAATAATGCAATCTAAGAGACGACCATCGCAGTCACACTCCTGTCAGTGACCATCTTAGGGCAACCCCACCGCCCAAAACGGACCGCCTGCCCCCACTCGTTTCCGCGCTTCATCAAGGATAATTGACATCTCCCATTCCTGTTCACTACGCTTAACACTCGCCGGATCGGCAACCAGTACCTTACCATCATCGGTGATCCCGCGCAGGATAATAAAGTGACCGCTGGAGGTGAAGTGACCCTTCGACATGATCGCCACCACTAACTTACCCTCTAAAAGTGCGGTCGCCACCTCTTCCCCCTCAAGGTTCATCTCCACCGATAACCCCCACTGCTTAGCCGCCGCCGGGATCAGGCTATGGTAAGAACCGCCACCCTGACTGTAATACCCATTTTCCACCGCCCAAAGTGCCATCTCCGGAGGCGGTACTGCCGATCCGGTCAGCGTGGATACCACAATACTCATGCTGGTGGGACCGCAACCGTGAGTCCCGATCGCATCCTGTCCATAGGCCTGCTCCGACCACCGGTCATCCAATTGGCTGTAATAGACCACCTCGGTTTCCCCTGCCTTGCCCAGCAAAATATCCGCATCATACTCTTCACCATCGGCTTCACGGAAATCCCGCTCAAAGATACCCGAATCATGGACATAACCATAATCCTTTTGAAAAATATCAATCGCTACTATCTCATCGCCACCCAACCCGCCGACCAGCTTCGAGAGCGGATTTGTAGCGAGATGAAAGACCAGTGACGTTAGAAGTAAAATGAATAAGACGATACTTATGATCAATATAAACAGGCGCTTCCTAAACTTCTCATCCTTTGCTACTTTTATCGCTGCCTGTGCCAGAACCTTTATTAATAACGGATTTGCCATGCTTTTTCCTGCTTTCTTCGATAATCGTTTAATTTTCTATTGTTCCATAAATAAAAACCTATTTTTTGCGGCAATATCTGTGCCCCATGTGACAGAGCGGTAAAACTGCCCGTGACTATTGCACGTTTCCTATTACACGTTTCCTATTACACGTTGCCCATTACACGTTTCCCATCGCACCGATATTGATCCATCATCTTTTTAACGTCCGCCGGCACTTCCCAGATACCGAAACTTATACTCCGGGATATCAAAGTTGATATGTAGCCGTTTCGCCCCCGCCATAAACAGCGCATGACCCCGCTTCCTCATCAATAACACCTCCTGCTCCGCTTCGGTCAGATCAAAGAGGTCGGCCGTTTCCTTTAGGTTCTTGCCATCGGTTCCCATCAATAGCTTGAAGCTCGGTATATCCAGCAGTGCCTGCCCATACTGCCGGATGCTCTCATGCAGAAAGTCCACCAGTCCGTGCGAAATGATCCCCAGCGCCGCTTCATATTTACGCGCCCGCTTCATGACATTACGCAGATACACCAGCGACTGTGGTACCTTCGGATCGATCATCAGGTAGGCTTCGTCACAGACAAACATCACCCGTTCACTGCGGTCACGGCTCATCTGCTCCCAGCTATAGGTCAGGATATTGAAATACTGCGCCCGTTTGGTATTGTCACCGGTTTCCTGTAGCGCGTGGGTGTCCAACACCATGAAGCGGGAAGCACCGGTCACGGTTGTATAGCCATTCCAAATGAAGCTATCTGCCCCCTCCGCACAGTCATATAGCAGCATGACCAACTCGGAATAGATGGTCGTTTCCTTTGCTGTTTTTTCCTTTTCACGGAGCAACCGGTAGAGATCGGCGATGATCGGAAAATCGGTGGGCTTAAGCACAGTAATATCGGTATCCCAGGTGATCTTAAACTGCCGGTAAAGTTCCACCAGGGTTTTCTTAAGGACCGCCCTCTGCATATCGGTCAGCGAGGGGATATATAGACCGAAAAATATCTCCAGGTTCTTAAGGTACATCGCGAGGTCATTTAGACCATACCCTTCATCGTGGTATAACCGTTCGGCATCGTTGGCATTCTGATCATCTTTGGGCGATGGTCGCACCTGCAAGGGATTGATCCGTCCATACGACCCACCCACCGCATTGATCCAGTCACCGCCAAGATTCCGGCATAGCTCCTGATATTCCGATTCGGGATCACTACAAATTATGCGCGTCCCTTTCATGTACTCTGCCATCAGAAGATGCTTTATCGCGGTCGATTTGCCCACCCCGGAATTGCCGGTGACACAAAAGTTGCTGTTGGTCCGGTCACCGCCCCGCATCCAGATATCCACGATCACTAACCCGCCACTGGTGTCCTTGGCAAAGTAATAACCGGCACCATCATTGAAGCCACTGCTGGCAAAGGGAAACCCGCCGACAAAGGTGGAGATCGGAACCACCCGGTGGAGGATATCCCCGATCTTTCCATGATTGGGAAAGGTGGGGGACAGGTGCATGAAGGCTTCCTTTTGCAGGTTAGATAAAACACGCAGTTTGATCTTCATCACGCTTGCCATACTCTCGGCATAGCGACATGCCTTTTTAAATCCGCTCTCATCGGTCGCCGCCGGCATAATTGTGACGCTCATCAGCCCGACCGTCTCCCCCTCGCGGTCGATCTGTTGCATGATCTGCTCACCATCATCGGCATATTTATTTGCCCTTTGTCTGGTCAGCGGATCCTTTGTTCCATCCGCGATCCCTCGTTGCTGCACAATATTACGCGAGATGGCATTGATCAGGATGCTATTATCCACCGGCTGAAAGCCGATCGATACAAAGGTACCCGGCAGATTAGTCAGCTTTGCCAGCCATTCCACCTCCACCCTCTGCGGGTAGCGGACAATTCCGTAGATTTTCCCTAAATTTTCACCGAGCGACAGCCGGTTTTTTTGAAATTCCAGTCCCATTGGTGTGATCACGTTTAATAGACCATTACTGACTGGAGCGTTGCCTTCTTCTGACTTTTTGCGCATGTAGTTATCCTCCATTAAGGTTGGTTATATTTGAGTTTAGATGAGCTTTTATTGACTTTAAATTTAGGGAAATATTGATTGATCAGCTTTTCCTCAGATTGGGATAAGGGTTGGATAAGATGCCGTCGCTTCGGCATCTTCAAGATGGGTATAAGCGGGGTTATTGATCAGATTTAACAGGCGGATGATCTCCTTTTCGCTTAAGACATTGGTTGATATGCCTGCCATCGAAAACTTTTCACCCAGTAACGACACCTGTTTAGATAGCTCCGGTTCCTCATCCTCGCCCTGCTTACCCCATAGAGCAATATAAAACTGCCGCTCGACAATCTCGCCGGAAAGGGCATACCCACCCATCTGGACGATCTCCTGGCGTAGTAGTTCCTTTTGCTTTTCCTCCGCATCTTTTAGCATGTCGGTCATTTCGGTGATCAATGGTGAAATATCCACCGGCCTTGACAGTGCCATGAATTTGAATGGATACCGAAGGTCGGATAATTCTGCCGTTAAGGTTTTGATCAGGGCGTTTTTCTCGGTATTACTGTAAAGGTCGATGCTAACGGCATTGATCCGCAAATAGACAAAGATCAACCCGTCGTTTGTATATAGGTATTTATCCCTGATATCGGTTACATTGATAAAATCCTGTGCCGTTTTTATGGATGCGTTTTCTTGTATCTGGTTTTGCCCACGCGGTCCGTTCTTGAAGAATAAAAATAAGCTGCCGCCACCGATAAGGGTGAGCGACAGCATGATAATGGGAAATAATAAGCCTTCCATGTTTGCCTCCGTATGCTTTTATTTGATTTTTACTATCTATATCTGCCTTTCTACTTAAATATCAGTGCCCATCGGCAGGTCTGTTTAAAAAAGATCAGTTTAACTAAATGTTCCGTCTCCTTAAAAATAACTGTACAATCATATTCCATTGTGGCAATTCCGGTATGATTTTTTTCTTCACATGTATTAACCTTAATCCTATCTATCGTATGGATCACTTCCTGTCCATCATGAAACCTGATCAACTTCGGTATGGTTCTGCCTGTCTGGGTGAACCAGCAGTCACATGCCACCTCCATCTGCTCGCCCTTTATCACCCCGGCATCCTTATCCTGCGTATTAATTCCGATCCCAAATCCCGACATCTACGCTCCTTATGTGCCATGCTTTATTTTTCCTTGCTATAATCCACCTCCCGCTTATCCCTGGTAATGCCACCGGACATGTGATCAATCGGCTTATCCGCCAAAAAAGCTGCCCGCTTTACCGCATCAATCCCATATCGGCTCCTGATATCATCAATTGCCCTATCCGCCCGCTCCAATTTCTCATAGTTGGTCGTATCAAACAGATCCATCTGCCGATATCCGCCCTCCTTAACCCGGCTGGTATGTAGCCCCAGCAGTCGGATCGGGCGTCCATCCCATAACTGGTCAAAAAGAAGGCAAGCCGCACTATGAAGTTCCTGGGTGATATTGGTCGCCGCCCCCATAACCATCTGATGAGAGTAGTAGCGAAACTCATGATCCTTGATCCCCACCGAAATCACCTCCGCCCGGACAAGGTCCTTCCGCAACCGGGCGGCGACCGTCTCCGCCAATGCAAGTAACACCATCTTCGCCGTGCCCTGATCGGTAACATCAAAGGCGATGGTGGTCGAATTACCATA